>JAAZLB010000362.1 GCA_012799535.1 Bacillota bacterium
AGCCTTATTAATGATCTGGGCGTTTGTGTCCATGAGGGGACCACCTTTGGTCAGCATTAAGTATGGTACGGTTTTCACTGCATAAAACGGTCCTTCACCGAATTCAATTAGTGAATTAACACGGCCAAAATCGAGATCTTTGCCATTCTTGACAAAAGAATTGTACTTTTTGACGGTCTCAGCTAGACCCTTCTCGTCAATTCCGGCGTTGGCAGCGAGTTCTTCGATGGTCTCACCTTTAAAGACCACGTCACCTTTGAGGATTTCCTCATTAAAACGAACCCAATCTGTATCTGGCTTCATGGCAAAACCAGCTCCATAACTAAGAATTGGAGGGTTTGCTTTTCTCATGTCCTCATCGATAATAATGTAAACATAGTTTTCAGGTGCTGTGGCCCAAACGGTTTGTTTTGGATCTGGACTGCAGTCAATCTCATCTATCATCCGCTCCCCATTGAGGTTCACCCAAATGGCACCGGGATACTTCGTTGTATTGGCAACCATAGTTTTTGCATAGGTTCCATCGTTAACTGGAACCGCTCCAGGATAGGCAGGAAGATATTGCATGTTAGAAAATTGAGCTCCAGCCTTTTCTGCAAAGTCGTAGCCATCGCCTGAGGCAAAGGCAGGTGCATCAGTACGAGAGTTCTTGAAGTTATAACGTTCTACCCATTCCGCGTTATGACCATATCCACCTGTAGCTAGGATGGTGGATTTTGCATAGTAGGTTGTTAAGGTACCATCTTTCTCCTCTACCACTACACCAACTACTGCTTCGTCATCGAGAACGATATCAACAACCTTCGTATCTAGAAGTAAAGCGAGTTTACCCTCGGCAATTTTCTCCTGAAGAAGTTCTTCTAGCTTTTGTACTATAGTTTTCGCTCCACCTTGAACGCGAATCTCACGCAAAGTGTCAAAAGCTTCATAAACGGCTGGCTGATGAAGCTGTCGGTCACCAAAATCAACACCAATAGAATCATACCAGTCAATGGCTTCAGCAGCGTTTTCCACATGGTAACGAGTTAATTCTGGAATAAAAATGCCTTTTCCTAAACGTTCAATATCAGCAAAGAACTTATCCGGTGTATCGATGATATCATTTTCAGCTTGAACTTTTGTACCTGCACCAGAAAGGGTACCACCGGCATAAAGGGCTGAACCACCCACTCGGGGATTCTGCTCAAAAAGAATTACATTAGCACCTAAACGGGCTGCTTCATAAGCGGCATTGAGGCCGGCCATCCCTGCACCAACAACCAAAACATCCGCTTGTTCAAAAGGAAGGGTTGCTTTTTCAGCTTCTACGCTGATTCCAGCAGCTATGCTCAAAGCATTTCCCACAGCTTCTTTAATCGCATCTGCAGTAATCGTGGCTCCAGTAACATTGTCTACCTCGATCGATTGCTTGGCGATGATTCGCTCTGGGATCTCTTTAAAAGCTGGATCCGATAAACCTGGTGTCTCACTATGACTTTCTATTGCTATCGCGTCAATCTGTCCATTCACTATGGTTACAGAGACAACGACATCACCGCCTATACCACTACCTTTTCCTTGGTAAATCCCATCTTGGGGGGTAGTAGCAAAAATGGATTGGCTAGGAACAATAAGTAAGATTGCTAGTAAGAGTATAGTGAATCTTTTCATAAACTAAAAACCTCCATTTGTACGAATATCAGACCTAGTAAAAATTAAAAAATACTGCGGTCAGGAAATTTGCCCTTGTTCATCCTTTCCTGATAATATTGGTGAAAGCTTTATCGCTACCACTATACATGGTACGTGAAAAAAATCACTTTCACAATAATCAATCAGTAAAGTCTATGTGAACATATTTATTGTTGCACTCCTTACCACATCAGCGCTCCTCCTTTTCTGATTCCATTCTTTCTTTAAAGAGCTGCAAATGGCCATGATCTTCATCCATAATCTCCCTAGCTAATTCTTGGCTTTCTGAATCAAGTTCATCAATCCGATCCTCATAGGCATGAACGCCTTTATCTTCACCATCATATACCTGTTTTAACAAGTGGGACGGTCCCCGCCAGGCGTTAAACTTGGCAGACATGGTAGCCATAGTGCCACCTATACCTATGTCGATCTTAGGGTTGCCACCTAGGTCCCGAATTCGCTCTGCAAGGAGGTGGGCGTGTTCTTCATGATCCTTAGCAAACTGTGATAACATCTTCATCACTTGTTCGTCGCCTTGCATATCTTCCGTTTCTTTATAAACATACATAGCCATCATTTCGCCTTGGAGTAATTCGTTTAGAGTATCGATGTATCGCTGATTATCAGCCATTACCATGCTCCCTCATTTCGTTTTCGTTAGTCTGTCCGAGCTACCAAAAAAAATACCCCAGGGGAGATCAGATCTCCACTAGGGCCTATAATATGGTGTGCATCTAGGCAAGTTACTCATCTAAAAGATGATCACCTTCCCTTAGTCACCCTTCAAAACCAAAAGGCTAATATCATCTGTTTGCGATTTACAGTGTTGCATTACCCTGTTAACAAGACCATCGCATATCCCATCAGCACTATATTCTTTATACCTAATTATAGTATCCCTGATCCCTCGAAGGCCAAATTGCTGTTCACTTTCGTTTCGGGCATCTAGCAATCCATCACTAAAGATCACGAGAATATCTCCGGGCTCAAACCTTGTAGCATAGCTTTGATAGCCTACACCTTCTTTTCCGCCCAAAGCTATGCCTTTTCCTGGGAGCACCCCTACTTGACCCTCTTGACTGGAGAAAATTACCGGTGGATTATGGCCAGCATTAGAATATATAAGGCTTCGTTGTGCAGGATCGTAAATGCAGTAAAACTGGGTAACAAAAGTGTCCACTGCTGATACCTCAGTTATAAACTGATTATTCAGTGTGGATAAAACCCTATGAGGTGGGATCTTCTCTTTCGCTATGAACCTAAAAATTGTGCGGGCAATAAGCATGACAAAAGCCCCTGGCATTCCTTTTCCCATGGCATCTGCCACCGTCAAGCCAACACTTCCATCTTCGTAGCTAATAATATCAAGGTAATCGCCTCCCAGTTCATGGACTGGAAGCATGCGATAAGACAAAAAGTTTTTACCCCCTAAGGCGTTCAAGGATGGCATTAGTTGATGTTGGATAAACTGAGTACTCTCCAGTTCACGGGCTACCCGATTAGAGCTAATCGGATTCATCAGGACAATAAGGTCTAGCAAGACAGCAAGACGGGGGCATAATTTCTCCAAATAAGTTGTGTACATTTGGGAAAAGGGTTCAGTGGACCACGCAACAAAGGCATTACGGGTATGCGTACCACGCAGAATTCCTGCCCAATAATAGAGCCCGTTGTGAGAGCCCTGCAAAACCGTCTGATCATCTAAAACTCGCGCGGCTAACTCTTGGTCTTTAAGAATGAGATCTACAGTCTTGTCCCGCTTAGAAAAAACAACTCGTGATGATGCATCCCTAACATATGGGTGCTGGGACCATACGCTCACAGCAAAAAGACCCAAATTATGACAGAGATGTTCTCCCATAACATCATAAGGGTCGGTACTCGACATGAGACACTTTTCATATAGTTCTATAAGAAAATCCGTGTCAGGACACATCATTCTATTCTCCTAAATGGGGGTATTATTCAGTCTTCGCTTAACAAAATAGGTCGTCTTCTCCACCAGATCAACAGTGTAACCTTCTTCCACAACATGTCCATACATGTTTTCTTCAATCCTAACTACTGGCCGAGTAGGAAACCCCCTGTTAGATTTAATCACAACCCCCGACTCACCGGTGTTAAGCTCCACCACTGTCCCAACTGGGTATAATGAAACGCAATTAATGAAGTTTCGAACACTATGTGGTTCAAATTCCTGACCACTCTTCGCCATTAAGTACTCAATAACCTCTTCCATAGGATATCGATTATTCGCAGAAAGCCGATCAAATATATTCGCGACCTGAATAATCCTTGCAAGCTCGTTGATTTGGTGCTTCTTTAACCTGTTCGGATAGCCATTGCCATCCCACCGTTCGTGATGCTGGCTAACTAACTCAATAACGGATTGGTTAATGCCAGTTTTACGCAAAAGATCGGTGCCTAGTGTGACGTGTGCAATTGTCTGTGAATCGGATGACAACAGATAACCAATATCATGGAGAAGGGCTGCTTGAGCCAATGTTTTCAGCTTGTTAATGCTACAACCATACTCAATACCAATAATCACCCCAATGATAGCAACGTTTACGCTGTGACTGAACAACTCCTCACTAAACGAACGGATGTCAACGAGGTTAATCATGATATCATCCT
>JAAZLB010000363.1 GCA_012799535.1 Bacillota bacterium
ATCTTGAGGAGGTGGCTTACATGTTTAGAATTGCTCCATTTAGACGCAGAAATCACGATTGGTTCTTCCCTGAGTCCTTTGCAGATGCCTTCGATTGGCCAACTACTTCTTGGCAGGGTTTTAATGTTGATGTGAAAGAGACTGCAGAAGGATATGAGTTGAAGGCCGATTTGCCTGGTGTGAACAAGGAGAACATCTCTTTGTCCGTTGAAGATGGTTATCTTACCATTATCGCTCGACAGGAGGAATTCAACTCCGCAGATGGGGAAAACTTTATTCGCCGAGAAAGACGGCATTTTTCTAGTCAACGTAGATTCTATGTTGGGAATGTGAGCCCCGAAGATGTGCTGGCTAGACACGAAAATGGTGTTCTAACAGTCACTTTTCCAAAGGCCACAGAAGGACCTAACAATCGTCAAATCCCCATTCACTAGCTGGTGATTTGGGGCAAAGGGAGCGGCTTTCACCGTAAGAAGGGGAAGCACTCCCTTTTTATATGCTGAAAATTATTGGAGGGATCCCCCTAAAAACACCGAATATTTTCTATCATGGGATTTTTCGGAAGGGGAATAATAAATGAAGACTAGGATGGCTAATACGGTAGATAATTATCACGGTACTTTAGTTGCAGACCCTTATCGTTGGTTGGAGCAACAAGGAGATGCAGAAGTAGAGGCTTGGGTGAAAGCTCAAAACCAGCTCACCGAAGAATTTTTACAGACAGTTCCCCAACGGTACACCCTCCGGGAACGCCTAACAGAATTATGGGATTATCCCCGCTATTCCATTCCAGTACAAGTAGGGTCGTGGTTCTTTTTCCAAAAAAACAGTGGCCTCCAAAATCAGCCAGTTCTCTATCGCCAACAAGGTTTAAGGGGAGAGCCTGATGTAGTTTTGGATCCTAATTTATGGAGTGGTGATGGCACCATCGCCATTAGTAATTTCAGTGTGGATAATTCTGCTAAATATCTAGCGTACACCGTATCGGTCCAAGGTAGTGACCGTCAACAGATACGTATTCGAGATTTAGAAGCACAGGAAAATCTACCTGAGATCATTCACTGGTGCAAGTTCACTAATATGGCTTGGTTCAATGACGAAGGTTTCTATTATAGCCGTTTTCCCAAGCCAGGTAGTGTAGCTGTAGAGGATGAAAATAATTATAGCCAGGTCTACTGGCATCAATTGGGCACTCCCCAAGAAGAGGATGTTCTCATTTTTGAGCAACCTAATGCTAAGGAACTGAGTTTCCATCCTAGTGTCACCGCGGATCAGAACTATCTCTTGATCCACGCTTTTCATGGCACTGATTCTCGCAACGGTTTTTATTATAAGAAGTTAGGAACAGAAGATGGTTTCGTCCGTTTGCTGGAACACGGGGAGGCCAAATATTCCTTTCTGGGGAACGAAGGTCCCTTATTCTATTTCTTTACAGATTTAGCTGCACCAAAGGGACGGATCATTTGTATAAATATAGAACAGCTCACAGAAGATGGCTGGGAGGAGATCGTGCCAGAACAAGGAGAAGTTATTTCAAATGTCCGCTTTATTAATGGGCAGTTTGTAATCGCCTTCTTGCATAATGCCCATGCCCTAGTGCGGGTGTATGGATTAGATGGAGAAGTTAGTTCTGAGATTCCCTTACCCTGCTTAGGATCTGTAGAGGGTTTATCGGGAAAACAGCAACAGAAGGGTCTCTTTATTGGGTTTACGTCCTTCTTGCACCCATCTGTGAGTTTTTATTACGATCTCCAAACCAAAAAGCTTACACCCTTCGGGACCCAGGAGCTTAAATTTGATCCTGACCAATATGAAACTAATCAGGTGTTTTATCCATCAAAGGACGGGACAGAAGTCTCCCTTTTTTTGGTGCATAAAAAGGGTTTAAAAAAGGATGGGAACAATCCCGCCCTATTATACGGATATGGGGGATTTAATATCGCCATCACCCCTTCCTTTTCTCCATCCAGAATTCTTTGGTTAGAACAAGGTGGGGTTTATGCGGTGGCTAATCTTCGTGGTGGTAGCGAATATGGTGAAGAATGGCATCAGGCTGGTATGCGGGAGAATAAGCAAAATGTCTTTGACGATTTTATAGCGGCAGGGGAGTGGTTAGTGGAGAATCAATATACTAACCCTCAAAAACTGGCCATAGAAGGGCGTAGTAATGGGGGTCTTTTGGTTTCTGCTTGCCTAGTACAACGGCCAGATTTATTTGGTGCGGTGATTTGCGGTGTTCCCGTAACAGACATGTTACGTTTCCACAAGTTTACAGTTGGTCGCTATTGGGTACCAGAATACGGGAATGCAGAGGCAAGCGCGGAGGATTTCAAGTTTCTCTATCGCTATTCTCCCCTACACAATGTTCGACAGGCTGATTATCCGCCCACATTGGTGGTTACAGCGGAGGGGGATGATCGGGTTGTTCCAGGCCATGCTTATAAATTTACCGCCACCTTGCAGGCGGCCCAACAAGGAGATGCCCCTATTATTATGCGGGTTGATACTAAGTCTGGACATGGTCACGGCAAACCGGTTACGAAAATTATTGAAGAACATACTGATGTGTATGCCTTTCTATTAAAAGTGTTTAGTCGCTAGACTGTGGTTAAGTATATTGACCCTTGGTTCGGATACCCAGAGATTGTCTTACAGATGTTAGCCTTTTCTTGGTTTTTCGTACGCTGGCAAGGGAAATTCGAGAATTTAGGCGCTTAGTTTGACACACTCTTCCAGGGTCACCCGAATGGTCTGATCCTGGATTTTGTTTTTAGTGAGGTGAAAATAATGAAGATTACTGTATTAGGAGCAGGGAACTCGGGCTTGGCTATGGCAGCCCATCTTAAGCAACAGGGGCATGAGGTCACCCTTTGGAATCGTTCTCGGGAGACTATTGCCCAACTAATGGAAACCAGGACAATTCATTGCGAAGGTAAGGTTACAGGAAGTTTCTTAGTAGACTTAGTTACTGACGATCTCAAGGAAGCAATACAAGACCCCGATGCGATCCTAATTACCACTCCAGCGAATGCCCATCGGGATCTCGCGGAGTTAATTGGGAAGCACATCAACAAAAGCACCGTGATCGTCCTGAATCCTGGACGTACTTTTGGAGCCCTAGAGTTTCAGGAGGTTTACGCGGAGTTTAATCAAACCTTCCCCCAAA
>JAAZLB010000364.1 GCA_012799535.1 Bacillota bacterium
ATAACCCTGCGGGGAAAGTTAACATATCCCCTTTTTCAAAGGACACTTCTTCAGTATCGGTTTTCACCGTCACTTTCCCTTCTAAAATATAACAGGTTTCCTTCTCATCGTAATGCCAATCAAAGGTTGATGGCTCACATTCCCATGTGGCCCATTCCGTTACACCCAGCTTGTCCAGTTGCTCTCGCGTGGGCTGTTCCAATTGAATTTTCATCTAACCCTCCCCTTTCTTCTCAGTAATCCGCATGGTAATCCGCATGAGTTCACACCCTGTCAAAATCCCACTTATGATAAGTGCGAAAGGCTAAAATAATTCGTCCAAGAGAATATAATACCTAATTTTGTTCCAATCTGGTGCAATTTGTAACTCGTGAAAAAGTATGTTCGGATCAAACCCTTCGTACACCTTTCCGCCATGTTTTCCACCATAGTTATGCTGTAAACTTCTATAACAAAGAGCAATATCCTGATATCTATCTGCAATACCACTACGCCCTAAATCTATAAAACCATTTACTCTGTTGTCCTTAACGATAATGTTGGGCAGGCAATAGTCCCCATGGGAAAAAACAAGCTCCTCCTCTGGTCTGTTTTCCTTTAACCATTGTAACAGCTCTTCAGGGTTTTCAAATCCCCCAGCTCCATATGTTGTAGGCTCTGCATCTTCCATGTCACAAAGACTGTCTTGGACGCGAGTCTCCGCCAACTTCAATTTATTATCGATTGAGTTATTGTATGGACATTCAGATACATCAACACCCCAAAGCATCTTTAAACCGCTTGCCAAGAGTGTCACTAATTTCGCTGGGTTTTCAAGTAACTCTGGTGCACAGGACATATTGCCCTCAATCCGGCTCATCAATAGGTAGTTAATCCCATTATGGGTTTCAGAACAGAAGATCTTCGGAACGGGGAGCTTCTCGGCGAGCCATGCCATCATTATGTGCTCGTTATCCGATTCTTCTCGTTGTTCTTCTATTTTGAGGACCAGATCGTTAAAATAAAGCACTCGTGAATCTGACATCCCAATTTTGTCTATATAGTAAGGCCTGTCACCAATTATTTCCCTTATCCGTGATGGCAGGTTCAAACTCCACCCCCCACCATCACCCAAGTTTTCCTTGGCTTCGTTGTAAGAGGGACCTTGGCGCGCCCGAAAACCGCACATGGTTAGATCGTCCAATTTCTCCCAACTTTCCTTTCAATTTTTGTTCAGCCGTGATTACTGGAGCTATCTCCTACTCATTACTTTTCTTTCATGAGCAAGTACTCGTTAACCCCGGGTATATAAAAATCTGGTAGTAGACCTATGGATTGGTACCCTAGCTTACTATAGAACTCCCTTGCCCCGCGATTGAAGTCACCAACTAACAAGAAGATCTTGCTGTAACCTGTACTAATCACCTCTTCTAAATAAACCATTAACTGTTTCCCTATCCCTTGGCCTTGAAACTTTCTGTCTACAACCAACATATGAAGATAGGGATATTTGCCAAAGGCACCATTAACTTCCACCCACAAAAATCCGATACACTGTTCTTCCCCACTCTTAGCGACAAAGATCTCTTGATCTGCAAGTGCTCTAGACAACATTCTATATGGATTTTTCTGTGAGAAGTATACTTTCCCTAGTTCAGAGTCTGTTAGTAACTGATGACACTGTTCCAAGTGATCTAGATTTCCCGTTGTTATTCTTATTCCCACATCCATCTCCTTGTCGTCTTAGAACATGCAGCACAATTTAACTTCGTTTACTGGTAAGTGAACGCGGATACGGAAGCCATGTATCCTCAACTCTCTTTCGGTCTAATCGCGTAATCATAAAAATATCCCACAGGCTTGTAGCCAATCTTCTGGTAAATACTATTAGAAGTCGGGTTGTTTAGATTGGTGAATAAAGAAC
>JAAZLB010000365.1 GCA_012799535.1 Bacillota bacterium
CCGAAGCGATCCTGAATCTCCTCTTCTAAATCATCACAAGCTTCCAGCGAATCTAAGGCGATGATCTTTTGATATAACTCTACCTTCTGTCCAGGATCTTCCACAAATTCGTCACTAATGTAAGCATCTGCCTGAAGATCTAAAACCGGTTCTGGTGGGGCCACCACCGCTTCTCCCCTCAATTCCTTAATAGATTCTTCTAAGAGCTTACAATAGAGTTCAAAGCCGACAGAGGCAATAAAACCGTGTTGTTCGGGCCCTAAGAGATTACCTGCGCCACGGATTTCTAGATCCCGCATGGCAATGCGAATACCTGAACCTAATTCAGTGAACTCTTTAATAGCCGAAAGACGTTTTTCGGCATCTTCCGTAAGAATTTTATCTTTTCGATGAGTGAAATAGGCGTAAGCCACCCGATTAGTGCGGCCCACTCGCCCCCTTAGTTGATAAAGCTGGGCTAAACCAAGATGATCCGCATTATCTACAATTAAGGTGTTCACATTACCAATGTCCATCCCTGTTTCAATAATGGTGGTACACAGGAGAATATCAAATTCCCCATGATAAAAGTCAAGCATTACCCGCTCTAAAACTGTCTCGTCCATTTGCCCGTGGGCAATGGCAATTCTAGCCTCAGGTACTAACTTTTGTAATTCACTAGAAACATAATCAATAGACTGAACCCGGTTATGCACAAAATACACTTGCCCTTGTCTAGCTAATTCCCTCATGATCGCTTGGCGGATGATTTGTTCATCGTATTCCACCACATAGGTGCGGATGGGATAGCGATCCTCCGGTGGAGTCTCAATCACACTCATGTCCCGCACCCCTACCATAGCCATGTGCAAAGTTCTAGGGATAGGAGTTGCAGAAAGGGAGAGCACATCCACCGTCTTACTCATTTCCTTAAGCCGTTCCTTTTGAGCCACCCCAAAGCGCTGTTCTTCGTCAACAATCACTAACCCTAGATCCTTAAAAACTACGTCCTTAGATAAGAGTCGATGGGTACCAATAATCACATCAATGGAGCCAAGGCGTACCTTGTCTAAAATGCGAGCCACCTCCCCCGCTGATTGGAAACGGCTGATTACTGCCACATTAATGGGGTAGCCTTCAAAACGTTCCACGAAAGTACGGTGGTGTTGCTGAGCCAAAATCGTGGTTGGTACCAAAACAGCAACCTGCTTGCTGCTGGAAACCGCCTTAAAGGCGGCCCTAATAGCCACCTCTGTCTTACCATAGCCCACATCCCCACATAAGAGACGATCCATAGGTCGATCCCTTTCCATATCCTTTTTCACAGCCTCAATGGCTAAAAGTTGATCAGGGGTCTCTTGATAGGGAAAGGAGTTTTCGAAATCCCTTTGCCAGGGGGTATCTTCAGGAAAGGCGAAGCCAGGTAAGGCCTCCCGTTCTGCATAAAGTTTGATTAAGCCTTCGGCCATCTCTTGGACCGATTCTTTAGCTCGTTTTTTCACCCGGGCCCATTCATTGCCACCTAATTTGGAGAGGCGAGGTGAGGCTTCTTCTAAACCAACATAACGTTGGAGGAGGTGAATTTGGTCTGTAGGCACATAGAGACGGTCTTCCCCCGCGTAGCGAATGTTTAAATAGTCTTTAGAACGCTTATCTACTTCTAAAACCTCAATACCGAGATACTGACCAATACCGTGGTTAATATGGACCACATAATCACCCACCCGCAGTTCGTGAGGGGCGATGCGTAAACCTTCTTCCACCTTGGGGACCCTAGTCTTAGCCCGGGGGCGCCCGTAGAGTTCTAGCTCAGTTAAGACCACTAATTTAAAGGCGGGAAACTCAACACCAGTTTCTAAACCTCCTGTAGTGATCACACAATTCCCGATTTGC
>JAAZLB010000366.1 GCA_012799535.1 Bacillota bacterium
CATTACGGTGGCCGTAGCCCTAGCATTGCCAACAGTGTCAAGGAGGCGATTTAATGTTATCGGTTCAGGGAATTAGTAAGACTTTTAATCTAGGTACAGTAAATGAAAAGGTAGCCTTGCACCAACTAGATCTGAATCTTAAACCAGGGGATTATGTCAGTGTGATTGGTGGAAATGGTTCGGGGAAATCCACCCTTTTAAACTGCATTGCAGGAGTTTATGGAGTAGACCAAGGTGCAGTTTTAATTGATGGTATAAATGTGACCAAATGCTCCGAACATAAACGGGCTAAGGTATTAGGTCGAGTGTTTCAAGATCCCATGCTAGGCACCGCCCCACAAATGAGCATCGAGGAGAATCTAGCATTAGCTAATCGACGAGGGTCTAGGCGTGGTCTTTCTTGGGGAGTGACCACTAAGGAGCGAACCAAATTTAAGGAACAGCTGAGTATGCTGGATTTGGGGTTGGAGAACCGTCTAAATTCTAAGGTTGGGCTTTTATCTGGCGGTCAACGGCAGGCGTTGACCCTATTGATGGCCACCTTAAGACAACCTAAACTCTTACTTTTAGATGAGCATACCGCGGCTTTAGATCCTAAAACCGCGGCACAAGTGATGGAGTTAGGTGACAAAATCATCACTGAAAACAAATTAACAACCCTCATGGTGACCCACAATATGCGGGATGCCATTAAGCATGGAAATCGCCTGATCATGATGCATGATGGAGCCATCGCCTTAGATATTGAAGGGGAAGCAAAGAAAAATCTAACTGTTCAGCAACTACTTAATCGATTTGGAAAGGTAAGGGGTGAACCCTTTGTGGATGATCGGGCGTTGTTGGCGTAGAATCAACTTACGAGCGAAACAGCATTCTCCACACCCCTAGAACAAAAAACAGTAAGACAGTAAGCATGAGAATCAAAATGCTTCCAAAAGCCCCCATGGTGTAATCACCAAACTGAAATAATACACCGAGATTGATTTTGAACTCAGTCACCACCTCTAATGGTGCTCCCATGAAAGACTGGGTTAACGGAACCTCCATAAACACCTGCCTAAAAAGGGCTGCTGCATGGGATATGGGAAAGACTTTGATTACAGCTTGCACAGGGCTCGGTAAAACACTAATGGGCACATAAATACCTGTTAAAAAGCCAATTAAGGTTCCAATAATCGTGCTAGCCACAGCAAAAGCATTTTGGGTTTTAAAAAAGGAAATGATAAAAAATACTATGGACCCGCTGGCCATGACTGAGAGTAACACTAGGCCTAAGACCTTGAGCATAGTCAAGAAGGGAAGAAGTTCTCCCCCATTAGCCAAGATGTAGAGTTCAGCTAGGGCAAGGGCCACAATGCTCATAATAACGCCCACAACCATGGTGCTAATTAGATAGCCTCCTACTATGGCTGTTCTTTTTAACGGTGAGCAGTGAAAGTCTTTGGCAATCCCTTTGCTCTTGTCATCCACCACTACACTAGCGGCCCCCATGGTTGTGGTGACAGAAGTCACCGCCAAAAGCCCTGCCATGATCCAGCTATCCATGAGAAAACGGGCACCTTTAATCTCAGACATATCAGCCACAATGGTCTCTCCTAAGAAAAGCACATACAACCCAATGATAATGAAAACTGCCAGCAAGGAGAAAAAGACAGCAGTCCGATCCCTAAAGTAGAGTTTTAGATTACGGATGGCAAATGGAATCATGAACGGATCTCCTTTCCGGTGATGCCAATAAAGGCATCGTCCATGGTACCTTGGAGCACCTCGAAGCCAGAAATATACTCCCTACAACGTTCAATGATTGGCAGTGCATCTAGGGTGCTGGCGATAGCAATGGTGATGATATCAGCCTGTTCTTCGTAGCTTAAGGACAGCTCTTTTAATACCTTGATTAGTTCTTCTCGCTCCCC
>JAAZLB010000367.1 GCA_012799535.1 Bacillota bacterium
CTTCTAAAATATCCTCCAAGGAATTGCGGGTCTTTAAGAGAATAAAATCCCCTTTTTCAATTAAAGCTCCTTCGAGATGTTCTCCTTTAATTGCATCTTGAACCATAGTCAAATCAAGAACCTTTACCGGTCTGAGCAGTTTGATGAGGGGTATCTCATCCATAGTCTTGCCCCCATGAACAAAATGTAAAGGGGCATCGATGTGGGTTCCCGTATGCATATCTAAGGCCACATTAGTTTCCCTCGCCCCTACCCCATCAACAAAATCACGAGTAATAGTGAAGACAGGCCTTTTAGAATCACGTCCCTTCCAGACCGACATCTTTGGTTCAATAGGCATGGATACATCCCAAATTTTCATTTTAGAAGACCTCCGTTTCCATAAATCTCAGCCAATCCCGACCTTCTTTCTTTAATAGTTCTGCACTAGCCCGGGGTCCCCAGGTTTGGCTCGGATAAATTGGAATTGGCTCAGTAGTCGTATCCCACCACTGGGCGATTTGATCTACAAATTTCCAAGAATATTCCACCTCATCCCAACGGGTAAATAAAGTAGAATCCCCACGCATTACATCATAAAGTAAACGTTCGTAGGCTTCAGGTGAGTTAAATCCATTATGACAGTTTTGGCAAAAATCCATGGAGACTGGCTGGATGAGGCTGTGGGTTCCTGGACGCTTAGCATTAAACTGCAGATAAATCCCTTCATCAGGTTGCAAGCGAATTACTAAGACATTAGGACCAAGATCCTCCTGTTCAAAGTATAACACACCAGGTAGGCTCTTAAAACTAATTACTATTTCTGTATATTTCTGAGGCAGCCGTTTTCCGGTGCGCAAATAAAAGGGAACACCAGCCCACCGGAAGTTATGGATAGTAGTTTTCAAAGCCACAAAGGTCTCTGTTTGGGATTGGGGTGATACTCGATCCTCTTGGCGATAACCTAGTAGTTTACCCTCCCGATCCGGACCATATTGACCCCGGACCACATCCTGTTCACGAATTTTCAATGAACGTAGCACCTTGACTTTTTCATCCCGCACAGACTCTGTATCTAAAGAGACAGGCGGTTCCATAGCAATCAAGGTGAGTAGTTGTAGGGCATGGTTCTGCACCATGTCTCGTAAAGCCCCTGCTTGTTCGTAGTAAGGGCCTCTTCCTTCCACCCCAATAGTCTCTGCCAGGCTGATCTGAACATGGTCAATATAGCGATTATTCCAAAGTGGCTCAAATAAAGTGTTGGCGAAACGGATGACCATAATGTTCTGGGCCATTTCTTTACCGAGATAATGGTCAATACGGTAGATATTTTCCTCCGCGAAAGTTTTCCGCACATCATTATTTAGGGCAATGGCAGAAGGAAGGTTTTGACCAAAAGGTTTTTCCACCACCAAGCGTTGCCAGCTCCGTTCATTAGTAGCCATGCCATGATTGTGTAGTTCATCAGAGATCACTGGGAAGTACTCTGGGGCCACAGCTAAGAAGAAAATACGATTGCCTTCTGTATGCCAAATTTCCTCTTGCTCTTCGAGATAGGTCTTAAGCCTAGAGTATCCTTGGGAATCATTAAACTCCAATTGATAATAGCTAAACCGGCTGAGAAACTCCCCAAACTGAGCCTCATCATGATGATTTTCCCGGGAAAACTGCTTGACCGCGTTTCTAATGTCTGCTTCTAATTGTTCCTGCGA
This sequence comes from Bacillota bacterium, assembly GCA_012799535.1. Classification (GTDB taxonomy): domain Bacteria; phylum Bacillota; class Limnochordia; order Darwinibacteriales; family Darwinibacteriaceae; genus UBA4996. Next base: position 1,692 of record JAAZLB010000367.1, read on the forward strand.
CTTTTCTCGACGCCCAATAGCAACTACCGAATAGTTCTCTGGTAATAGATTTTCACGACACAAGTTGTACAGGGCCGGGTAGAGCTTCCTTTGAGTCAAATCACCTGTGGCCCCGAAAATAACTAAAGAAAAAGGATCAATTCTCATGATATTTCTCTCCTACTGAGTGCTTGCCTGATCCAGCACTTTCAAAAAGCTTTGTTCAAAGCGGTAATCGTCCTGATTAGTCCGAGCGGCAGGACCCTTGGTACGTCCCCCCGCCCTTCTATGCTTCGCTTTTAGAAACCGCTCCTCGAGCAAAAAGTCCATGTTCTGCTCTGAGTAGATTCTCCCTGAAGGCGATAGTGCAAAGGCACCCTTCCCTAAAACTAAGGCTGCTAGACCCCAATCTTGGGTGACCACAATGTCACCTGTGGAGGTGTTATTCATAACCGCCAGATCCGCTGCATCTGCGCCCTTTCCCACCATGATATGATCCGAATTTTGGATTCGATGGTCTACTGAGGCTACAGTAAGAAGGCGGTATTTGAAGTTCTTCTGATGTTTTTGCAAAACCTGCAAACATGCCCTAGGGCATGCGTCCGCATCTACTATCACCTTAAACAATGCTCTTCACCTCGATTAGTAATGCCCTTGCATTCCTTAGAGCATGGCTGTTTTTTCACTTGCGAAAAAGGTGCAGAATAACTCCAGGGAGCTACTCCGCACCTACGCTTTATTAGTTAGATGACTGGTCCAGCCTTACGAACTTCCGGCGCTAGGTCAGCGTATTTTTTCTTGAAATTATCCTGGAAAGCCTTTGCCAGTTCCGCGGCTTTCTGATCATATGCTGCTGGATCCGCCCAGGTCTTCTTAGGATCTAAGATCTCAGCAGGAACACCAGGACAACTTACAGGAACTTTAAATCCGAAAACCGGGTCGATACGGGTTTCTACATTATCCAATTCACCTGATAGGGCCATAGTCACCATCTGCCGGGTGTATTTTAGAGAGATTCGTTCTCCAACCCCATGAGGTCCTCCGGACCAACCGGTGTTGATCAAGTAAACTTTAGAACCATATTGATTCACTCGATCTTTAAGCATCTCCGCATATTCTAAAGGACTTAGGGGTAAGAATGGCTCTCCAAAGCAAGCAGAAAAGGTTGCTTCTGGTTGTTTAATACCACGCTCAGTACCTGCTAGTTTACTAGTGTAACCAGAGATAAAGTGGTACATAATTTGCTCATCTTCTAAAATACTGATTGGTGGTAAAACCCCAAAGGCATCAGCAGTCAAGAAGACAACCGCCTTGGGATGGCCAGCCATACTTGGATCTACCCGTCCAGGAATATAATCGAGGGGATAAGCCACCCGGGTGTTCTCTGTAAACGAACCATCATCATAATCCGCGATACGATCTAGTGGATCAAGAACTACATTTTCTAAAACAGAGCCAAAGCGAATAGCATCCCAGATCTGGGGTTCATGTTCTTGGGACAGGTTAATGCACTTAGCGTAACAACCACCTTCGAGGTTAAAAATACCCCGTTCGGACCAACCATGTTCATCATCACCCACTAGCTGACGCTGGGGATCCGCTGAAAGGGTGGTTTTGCCAGTACCGGAAAGACCAAAAAACAGGGCGGTTTTACCGTCTTGTCCCACGTTAGCAGAGCAATGCATGGGTAAAACACCTTGAGATGGCAAGATATAATTCATAACGGAGAAAATGGACTTTTTAATTTCTCCAGCGTAAGCAGTACCACCAATTAATACCACCCTTTGTTCAAAAGAAACAATTACGAAAGCTTCAGAATTGGTTCCGTCACGCTCTGGTACAGCCTTAAGTCCTGGAACTGCAATTACGGTAAATTCTGGCTTGTGATTGGCCAGTTGATCACGCTTAGGACGAATGAATAACTGCCGGGCAAAGAGATTTTGCCATGCATACTGATTAACAACCCGTAAAGGCATTTGGTGCTCGGGATCTGCTCCCACATAGCCATCAAAGACGTAGAGTTGATCTTGCTGCTCCAGGTACTCTACTACCATGGAATACATTTTCCAAAAACGCTCTTCTTCAAACGGTACGTTCACCGGGCCCCAGGCCACCGTATCGCGAGTCACCTTGTCTTGAACTATGAACTTATCCTTAGGTGAGCGACCGGTGTACTTTCCAGTAGTTGTTGAAAAAGCCCCCGTCGACGCCAATTGACCCTCACCATTACGAATGGCAGCCTCTGTTAATTGAGCTGAGGAGAGATTGTGAAGGGTTGTCGTTCGACCTAAAACATCATTTAGTCTCGTTGACAAATTTTTCTCAGTCATGTGCGTACCTCCTTGATAATTATATATATCAATCCGTTTGGTAGACCACTAAACCTAAAGTGCCTGGTCCAGTGTGCACACCAATAACCGGACTAACATGTCCTATGAGTAGTTCTCCTACATTACCAAAATTTTTGATCCGTTCAACTAATTCTTGGGCCTCTTCTTTAGCGGCACCGTGACATACAGCCACATTATTCATGGGTTTAGCTAGATGTAACTTCACCGTCTCAAAGAGTTTGTCCAAAGATTGTTTACGTCCACGCACCTTGGCGTGGGTAGTATATACCCCATCTTCATTCACCGTGATAATTGGCTTAAGATTAAGAATCTGACCGAGGGTGCCGGCAACTTTGCCTATTCTCCCTCCTTTTTTCAAATACTCTAGCGTTTCTAAGACGAAATAGACATTCATCCTTTTCAGTGACTTATCCACATGGGCACAAACTTCCGTGAAACTAGCACCTTCTTGGAGCTTGCGGGCGGCTTCAATTACGATATAGCCTAAACCCATGGAGATATTTTTAGAATCGATGACCTTAATTTCAAGCCCTTCAACCTGATGGGACAGATTTTCAATCATCTGAGCAGTACCACTTAATCCCGAAGAAATGTGAATAGCCACTACATGGGTAAAACCTTCTGCCTTTAGTTCTTCAAAGGTCGTCAGCACATCTGCAGGAGATGGTAAAGAGGTGCTCGGTATTTCATGGGGCAACCGGGCGTAGACTTCCTCTGCGGAGATTTCTACTTGATCCCGATACTCACCATCCTTAAATAATATCCTTAAGGGAACTACCCGAATATTCAATTCTTCAATAAGCTCGCGAGGGATGTCACAGGTACTATCTGTCATAATAGCGATCTTTTCGTTCATGTATCCCCCCCCTTTTCTAAAGTAATAACTTTTACTTCATTCCCCATTGAGCCACCAAATCCTCTTAACACAAGCCGAATTCTGCTTGCAGGATCTCCCAACGAGGTTCCCCATCCATAAAATTAAGAACTAATTGCAATTGCCGTTGGATGTATTCTTGATTATCCCCAGCAATGGCCACCCCAATGGTGGCTCGTTGCCATAAATCCTCATTGTTCAGCTCTACAACGGAGACATTAAAGCGATTTTGGACGCGGTGGATTACACTTTTCACCACTTGGCGCTTATCCTTAAGGGAGGTAGAACTAGGAATATAGACCTGGACTACCAAAGTACCAACCAACATCTTCCTTTCCCCCTACCAAGCTTGATCAATGGTGCCTCCCCCCAAACAGATTGGTCCTTGGTAAAAGACCACTGCTTGGCCAGGAGTAATGGCCCGTTGCCTTTTGTGAAACTCGATTCGAGCCCCATCCTCAGTCAGTTCTACTGCCACACCTTGGTCCGGTTGGCGATAACGAAACTTCGCGGTACACTCAAAACGTTGAGCAGGTGGAGCTCCCTTAACCCAACTCAGGCTTTTTGCCAAAAGTCCGGAACTATACAGGGCAGGATGATCTTGACCCTGGGCAACCAATAGGGTGTTACTGGGCAAATCCTTACCCACAACAAACCAAGGCTCCCCTGCACCTCCAATTCCCAAACCCTTCCGTTGACCCAAGGTGTGATACATTAACCCATCGTGTTGACCTTTTAATTCCCCATCTAAGGTACGAATGTCCCCCGGCTGTGCCGGAAGGTACTGGGAAAGAAATTCCTTGAAATTCTTTTCTCCAATAAAGCAAATCCCTGTGCTGTCCTTTTTTCTCGCAGTAGCCAAGTTCGCTTCAAGAGCCTTTTGCCGTACTTCCTTTTTGGTTAAATGACCAATAGGAAAAAGAGTTTTGGACAATTGTTCTTGCCCTAAGGTATAGAGAAAATAAGATTGGTCTTTATTCCCATCATTTCCACGTTTTAAGGTGAATTCATCACCCTCTTGTCCAATTTGAGCGTAGTGACCAGTAGCTAGAAAATCTGCTTCAAGGTGCAAAGCCTTTTCTAAAAAGGCTTTAAATTTAATCTCCTTATTGCACATTACGTCCGGGTTAGGGGTTCTACCATTTTTATATTCCTCAAGAAAATACATGAAAACCCGATCCCAATACTCCTGTTCGAAATTGACAGTATAATAAGGAATGCCCACCTGATCACAAACACGCCTCACATCATCATAATCAGCATCCGCGGTACAAACACCTTGTTCGTCCACTTCATCCCAATTCTTCATAAATACCCCGATCACCTCATGACCAGCTTCCTTTAAAACCAAAGCCGCCACAGAGGAGTCTACACCACCAGACATACCAACTACAACTCGTGCCACTACCAACCCACCTTTATAAATTGTAAAAATGTTTCCTTGTTGCCCCCTGATTTTATTCATGTTAATATTAAGTTACGAGAGGGGGACGAAGATATGACTGCACTCAAACTTCCTTATTTTATTCATGGTTCCCAAATCGGATGTTTGCTTATTCACGGGTTTACTAGTACCCCAGCGGAACTACGTCTTATCGGTGAAGGCCTTAATCGAGCGGGATATACTACTAACGGAATTTTGCTTGCGGGCCATGGTACCAAACCGGAAGACCTGCTCAACGTTACCTATACAGATTGGATTGAATCGGCTCAACAAGGAATAAACGAACTAAAGAAAAATTGTAAAAAAATCGTGGTTATTGGCCACTCCATGGGTGGTCTCTTAGCTTTACAAATGGCCGCGAGAAATAAAATCAATGGGGTGGTCACCATCGCCGCCGCAATCAAACCTACGAATCGCAAGGCAAATTTTGCTTGGTTTTTCAAATACTTTAAGACCTATACTACTTCATCAGGTAAAAAATGGCCCCCGGAACAACAGCAGTATCTTTTGCATTACCCTTATTTTCCCGTTGCTTCCGTTGCACAACTACAACGGTTAGCCGCTCACACCAGGGGAATCTTACCCCAGATCACCACAGATATCTTAATTGTTCAAACGAAGGATGATCAGACAGTGCGTCCCGAAAGCGCAGAGATTATTGCCCGTAAGGTTTCCTCAAAACGGAAAGAATGCCTATGGTTGGAGGAGGGTACACATAGTGTTCCTGTGGTACCCCCATACAACGAGCAAATCATTACTAGAATAGATGAGTTCATTAAGAACATGTAGCTAAGTCCTAACCCACCTGATGGGGAAGCTCGGCCACAAACTGACTATTATACAGTTCCGCATAAAACCCGCCCTGGGCGAGTAACTCGGGATGGGTACCTTGTTCCACAATTTCTCCATGGTTGATCACTAAAATCCGATCCGCATCCAAGATGGTGGACAGGCGATGGGCAATTACAAAACTTGTACGCCCCTCCATGAGTCTTGTCATAGCCTCTTGAATTAGCCGTTCAGTCCGAGTATCTACCGAACTTGTAGCCTCATCCAAGATTAGCACAGTAGGATCTGCTAAGATCGCCCGGGCAATAGTCAGTAATTGTCTTTGGCCTTGGGAAATGCTCGAGGCATCCTCACCTAAGATTGTATCATATCCTTCGGGGAGAGTCCTAATAAAGTGATCAGCATAAGCAGCCTTAGCCGCTTCAACAATCTCCTCATCGGTAGCCCCTTGACGACCGTAGGCGATATTGTCCCTAATGGTTCCTTCGAAAAGCCAAGTATCCTGGAGGACCATTCCGAACATAGTGCGTAAATTACCCCGCTTGAGGTTCATGATATTGTGACCGTCAAAGGTAATACTACCTTCTCCCACATCATAAAAGCGCATCAAGAGGTTGACTAAGGTAGTTTTTCCTGCTCCAGTAGGCCCCACAATAGCCACCAGTTCTCCTGGTTTAACATGCAAATCCAGATTTTTAATAACCGGCTTGTTTGGGTCATAACCGAAACTCACATTATCCATGAGAATCTCCCCACGGGGATTCGCCAATACCACCGCGTCAGAGAGATCAGCAAGTTCTTCTTCTTCATCTAATAACTCAAACACCCGCTCCGCTGCTGCAACCGTTGATTGCAAAACATTTGCTATACTGGCCATTTGGGTGATAGGCATGGTGAATTGTCGCGAATACTGGATAAAGGCTTGAATATCACCAATTGTAATAACGCCTCTAGAAGTGAACACCCCACCTACAACAGCGATTGCCACATAACCAAGATTACCTACGAAGTTGATCAGGGGCATAATGGTCCCAGACACAAATTGGGCCTTCCATCCCGTATCATAAAGCTCGTCATTGACACTCACAAATTCATCTACCGCGTTTTTTTCTAAACCATAGGCCTTAACAATGGTGTGGCCAGTATAGATCTCCTCAATGTGACCATTAAGTTCACCGAGGATTCGTTGCTGGCGAACAAAAAACTTTTGGGAACGTTTAGCAATAAAGACACTGATAAAAACACTTACCGGCAACATACCAAGGGTAATCAAGGTCATGATGGGACTAATGGTTAACATCATGATTAAAACACCAATGATGCTAATGAGCGAAGTGATCATCTGAGTTACACTTTGCTGAAGGCTTTGGCTCACTGTGTCCACATCGTTAGTCACTCTACTGAGAATGTCACCATGGGTGTTAGCATCGTAATAGCTAAGTGGTAATCTAGCCAATTTATGATTAATATCTTCTCGCATTGTGTAGACAGTTTTTTGAGAAACTGTTACCATCAAAAGCTGCTGTAAGTAGCTAAATAACGCGCTAATTACATAAAGACCTGCGAGGATTGTGAGGATACGCCCAATGGCAGTAAAATCTATACTAGCTCCAGGAACACCGCGCATTTTGGCTAGCATTCCTTCGAATAAGACAGTAGTAGCCTGCCCCATTATCTTTGGACTGAAAATGCTAAAAACTGTACTTAAAATGGTCAAAATCAACACCAAAAACAAACTGGCCCGATGGGGTCGCATATAACTAAGGAGACGTCTGAGACTTCCCTTAAAGTCCTTGGCTTTCTCTACCGGACGTCCAATACCCCGAGGACCATAACCACCATGACCGCGACCTGCATTTGGACCTGAACTTCTACGATCATTTTTCTCACTCATTACACTGCCTCCTCTCCATATTGGGAAGCTACGATCTCTTGATAGACCTTACAGCTTGCTACTAATTCATCATGGGTACCACGACCCACAACTTTACCGTTTTCAAGAACAATAATTTGATCCGCATGTAAAATCGTACTTACCCGTTGGGCAACTACAATAACTGTTGCATCTTTAGAAATCTTAGCGAGTTCAGTACGGAGTCGAGCATCTGTTTTGTAATCCAAAGCAGAAAAGGTATCATCTAGCAAATAAACTTGCGGTCTACGAACCACAGCACGGGCAATGGACAAACGTTGCTTTTGTCCTCCAGAGACATTAGTACCTCCTTGGGCGATATAGCTATCGTAAGCCTCTGCCCGTTCTTCAATAAATTCGGTGGCTTGAGCAACTCGAGCCGCTTCCGCTACTTCCTCATCTGTAGCATCTTGTTTTCCTCCGCGAATATTACTTCCGATAGTTCCAGAAAACAGTACTGCCTGCTGTGGTACATAACCAAGGCGTGAGCGTAGATCTGCCTGGGTTAAATTCCGAATATCAACCCCATCTAGGGTAATTCTTCCCGATTGGGGATCATAAAAACGCGGCACTAAATCAAGAACCGTTGTTTTTCCAGAACCGGTTCCCCCTATAATGGCTGTCATTTCACCGGGTCTGGCAGTAAAGCTAAGATCACTGAGAACTGGAGCATCTGCACCTGGGTAGGAGAAAGTGACGTTTTCAAATTCTACGACACCTGGACCATTGCTCACAGTTTGGGGTTGCTCTGGATCTTTAATAGAAGGTACCGTCTCTAAAACTTCCATAATCCGGTCTGCAGAAGCAGATGCCCTCGGCAGCATAACAAAAAGCATAGAAAGCATCATGAGAGACCACAAGATCTGCATGGTATATTGCAGAAAAGCCATCATGTCCCCTACCTGCATTAGCCCTGCATCAATACGTTTGGCTCCCATCCAGATAATAGCAATGGTGACAAAGTTTGTGAGTAAGCCCATTAAGGGCCCCATAGTCACCATAATGCGATTGACCCTTAAGGTAGTCGTGGTTAAATCTAAATTAGCCTCTTTGAAACGTTCTTGCTCATAAGCTCCCCGATCAAAGGCTCGAATTACCCGTACACCCATGAGTTGTTCCCTCAAAACTTGATTAAGACGATCGAGTTTTTGTTGGAGACTTTTAAATAAAGGGATGCCCTTCCTGATCACAATGCCCACTACCAAGGCAAGGACAGGAATGAGAGCTAGCAAAACTAAAGCTAGTTGTGCATCTTTTTTTACTACCATCAATACCCCACCGATGGCCATGAGGGGAGCTCGCATAGCCATGCGCATGCTAATCAAAAACATTTGTTGCATTTGCTGCAC
>JAAZLB010000368.1 GCA_012799535.1 Bacillota bacterium
AATCTGCAAACTAGGGGAATCACTCCTATAATCGCCCATCCTGAGCGTTATGCGGAAGTGGTGGAAGATCCTAATCTAGCTTTGCACTGGATTAATCAAGGTTGTTTAATTCAAATGAACGCGGGTAGTATTTTAGGACGCTTCGGTAGTAAGATTCAAGAAGTCGCGGAAATTATGCTCACCCATCACATGGTGCACTTAGTTGGCAGTGATGCCCATGGCTCTGAGCGCCGTAGGCTCAATTTGAAAGAAGCTTTCCAGGTTCTCGAAGATCTGCTCGGGTCTGAACAGGCATTAAATATGGTACAGACGAATCCTAAAGGAATTTTGGAGGGTACCTTTGAATCTAACACAACACCTCAAGAATATCGGAAGAAAAAGCGCTTCCTTTTCTTCTAGCGCATAGGTTCTCCTGGTTTTTCGTATATTAAAACCAGGAGGTGGTGTAGTGATTTTTTGCAAACACGCGCAGACCACACAGGATGGCTGTGGGAAACTGGAATTTTATTGTTCTCGTTTTAGTTGGCGCATGGATTGGGATTTACTAGAAAGATGTAAGTCCTGTTCTGAATATAAGCGTATGTAAGGGGAAACTGCTGTGATCCCATGGTTGATTGTTTTGGTCTATGTAGGGACCCTCTTTGTCTATGCGGGTCATGAAGCCTCTAGTGCCGGTTTTACCAGTAGATTATTAGCGAAATGGTTGCCACAGCTAACTAGTACACAAGTCAAAAGTTGTGTTGTCCTCCTTCGTAAAACGGGACATGTGGTGGCCTATGGTTTGTTGACTCTGATGGTGTATTATGCGGCCCTCAAGACTAGTAAATCCCGGAAGAGCTCCTTACCCTTTGCCATTGGCTTTGCTTTTCTGGTGGCTTGTTTAGACGAACGCTATCAAAGTCGATTGCCCCATCGCACAGGCTCCCGCTATGATGTGGCCATTGATGGAATTGGGATCGCCTTAGTAACTATAGGTATTTTAATTGGAATTAGGAAGAAAAACAAACAAAGTGTGGAGGTCACGGAGGATGTTGAAAACGAATGTTGATAAGTTGGTCAAGCTCTCAGTACAAGGACAAATTACACCACCCTTGCAAAGGGGTGCCTATCGAGTAGATCGGGAGGGAGTTCCCTTCGTTTTGCCTGGTACCGGTGGAATTAGTTACAATGTGAAGGTAGGTGACTCTGCCTTTGGTTGGGCAGGAGATCACATCGAGCCCTGTGTTTCATCTGCCGCGACTATTGATGATCGGGGTAGTGCGAAAAATCTAGCCTACAACACCCTTTCTTGTGTGGGCAATGAAGCCACGATTATTTCTGGAGATGCGAAGGGTGCCAAAGGTGTAGTTACTGGAACCCATGGTGGAATTGAACATGTAATCATTGACTTTGCCGATGAAGATTTAGAGAAGATGGTCATTGAAGATAAGATCCTAATTAAGGCTGTGGGCCAAGGCTTAGAGTTAACTGATTACCCTGGGATTACAGTGAGAAACCTGGATCCTAGCCTTTTAGACAAGCTCGGGATTGAAGAACGGGACGGTAAGTTGATTGTTCCAGTTGTGGCTAAGATCCCAGCCAAATTAATGGGTTCAGGAATCGGTTCAGCGTCCACTGCTTCTGGTGATTATGATATTACCACAACGGATCAGGAAGAAATCAAAGCTCTTGGTATTGATCAACTTAGATTCGGTGATTTAGTAGCTCTAGAAGATACGGACAA
>JAAZLB010000369.1 GCA_012799535.1 Bacillota bacterium
GAATCTATATTTGTTGATTTGATAGAAAAGCAGGGGGCCTAGGAGGGGATATAATGCTGATTATTAAAGCTGAGCTAAAAAAATTAATGGGTGATTATAAGAATTATTGGTTCAATTACTTGTTTGGAAACATTACACTTTTTATTTTAGCAGCCGGACTCTTTTGGGCTTTTGCCGGTCAAAATCAAAACCACTCTGGGTCGATTGTAGCTTTTCTTTTTGGCTTGTTGTTTTGGTATTTTAGCGGTGATGCCTTGGGGATGACTAGCCAAATGATCTTTGAAGAACTAATGTTAGGCACTTTTGAACAATTGCTGATGACAACCAGCCCGATTAAGAGAATTATCTGGTCACGTTTATTCGTTCAATTTATTTTACGCTCCCTTTTCGCTGTAGTTTTTTTCACTACCTTAGTATCTGTTTTTGGAATGTGGCCTGCGCTTGGGGCATTAGGTTCAAAACTATTTTTACTTCTCACTGTCTTTTTAATAGGAGTCATAGGGCTTTACGGAATGGGATTTGTAGTTGCAGGCTTAGCCTTGGTCTTTAAACAAGCAGGTTCAATCGTGGGTATTTTATCATATTTTGTCTTATTTTTTACCGGGACAGTTGTGGAGTTCGAGCACTTACCGGCTGTAGTAAAGCCTATTGCCTATCTGTTTCCTGTTACCTTTGCCAACAAACTCATGCGCGAACTAGCTTTACCTCTGGGGAAAGTTACTTTTTCTAGTATTCTGCAGAATGAATCATTCTGGTTGCTGATTGCTAATACCCTTATCTGGTTATTTGTTGGTCAATTGATCTTTAACAAGGCAATGCAGCAAGCTAAGAAAAAGGGGAATTTAGGTAGTTATTATTTCTAGTATTGTGAAAGAACAAAACTTGGAGTATGAGTAAATAGATCTCGGGTCGTATTGGAAAAAGAGGCAGGAAAAAGAGGCCTCGCTCCTAAAGTGTTTAGTTGAGAACACAAGACACGGAAGGAGAAAGGCCTCAAAATGATATCTGCTTTAGTGGAAAAGATAATGGAAGAAAAACTGGATTTTAAACAGCTGGAAAAAGTGTTGTGGGACTCTGCACTTACTTTATTTCAACACCTCATGGTGGAAGTCCTTGAACAATTTGATAAAAGGCTAATGAAAGAACGCGATAAGGGCCGGTATGAAAATAAAGAGAGGAACCCTCGTTCAATCCAAAGCCTTGTGGGTAGCATAGATCTTGAAAGAAGGTATTATTGGGATAGAGAAGAACACCGATGGGTTTATCTTTTGGATGAGGCCCTTAAACTAGAACCGGAGAAAACAATTGGCCCGGGCCTACTTCAGCTGGCTGTGACATGGGCGACGAAGGGGCCTTCGTATCGGGACGCAAGGGATCGATTAACAGATTTATTTGGTGCTCAGGTGCTCAGTCATGAAGCCATCCGACAGGCCTTGCTCGAAGTGGGGGCATCCTGTGAGCGCGACCTTCAGAATGATATTATTCAAAAAGAAGGCCAAAGGGAAGTAGAAGCCCTTTTCATCGAAGTGGACGGCTTTGGCGCCAGAATGCAAAAGAACAAAAAGCAGGGGCGTCACAACCGGAGATACGAAGCCAAGATGGCCGTTATTCACGAGGGTTGGTCTCCAAGGCATAACGGCAAGAAAACCGATTACATGCTAGTAAACCCAACGTACATAAGCGATTTGAAGACCGCGGAAGATTTTTGGGAACAGACCCGCGGCATCATTCACGCCAAGTATAGAAATGTTGACGATATACCGGTGATCATTAACGGTGACGGGGCAGAATGGATTCGTCAGGGTGCTGCATCATTCGCCATGGGGATGTATCAGTACGACCGTTTTCACATAGCGAGGAAGATCCGAACAGCTTTACGGTTGGATCCGGCGGCACTACGTAAGGCCCGGAAGGCCTTGAGGAACAATGACATGGGAAGTCTACTTTACGTGGTAACCGGGGCCTGGGCGGCTTGCACTGACGAAGTACTGAAGGAAAAACTAGAAGAACTCAAAGATCTTATTCTTAAGGACAAAGACTACATCGTAGACTACCGGGTACGCCTCAAAGAAGAAGGTTTTGAAGTATGCAGTAAATGGCGAGGCTTGGGGGCAGCTGAATCGAACGTGAATAAATTTAAAAACCGTACCGCGAAGCGTGGCCGAGCGTGGTCTCCGGACGGTCTGACGGCGATTCTCACGACCTTAACACATTTATTCGAGGGAACGCTCCGGCAGAACATATCTCGCACCTTGAACGATGCTGAAGAATGGGCCCTAGACAAAATAACCGCGGGTGTTGGTCACGTTACCTACTTCAAATATACAGGAGTGCTTGGACAAAGTGGATCACTTTTATGATAGCGTTTTGGCCTTTTGTGGCTCACTCTTATGATAGCGAATACAGAAAGGCAGTTTCCCCGCCACAAGACATGGAACACAGGGGTATTCGAAGTTGTTTCGAAGTCTTCAAAACGTGCAATTTGAATAGAGGAAACTTTGCGGACAATCTCTTAGGAGGGGCTAAAAAAGTAGTCCACACAGTAGGGTATTAAGTGGCCCCGTGCCCAGCCTTAGTACTTGAGGACAAAGAAAACTTTCAGGATCAGAACCGATAGTTGATTGTGGGTAAACAGTTGAAAATTGAAAACTGATTTTAGGGAAATGGGCCAAAACACTTTGGGAAATTAAAATCCACCCGATACTACTTGACACAGTCAAACTTGGATTTTGACTATGGGATTATGTTTCCTTGTGCTACAATATTAATTGTTGTGTTCCCTCGTACTAGCAACACCCGATTTTTACCGCAAAATAGCCAGAATTTACCTAAAAGTATTCCCTTGTACGAGTAAAATCCACATAAATCATCACCATACAATCGGGGCATGTGGAGTGCGTGGTGTTGGTGTCGAGGGTGGGGGATTAGAGTGGCCTTATGATGGGTTGATTGAGTTTGAAGCCATGGTGATCTTGGTGTCTAGAGCCTTACCACCCTATAGTGGTTGAAGGCAAAAATTAAAAAGGGAACTTCCATCATTTGGAGAGTTCCCTTTACTTATATCAAAAACAACAATTTAATGCTTGATGCGCCTTTGCATATATTGTGTGTTTTGGGGTCTCTTGGTAGAGTCGTAGGTCATTACTCTTCTTCGATGTATTCTAGGATATCCCCAGGTTGGCACTGCAGAACCCGGCAGATATCATTTAAGGTAGAAAAACGGATTGCTTTAGCTTTATTAGTTTTGAGGATGGAAAGGTTAGCCAAGGTAATGCCAACCTCATTAGAGAGCTCCGTCAAGCTGAGGCCGCGCTCTAGAAGGACTTGATCAAGTTTGACGCGAATCGCCATATTTTCACCCCACTTTAAATCGTTAAGTCTTGGTCCTCACGCATGGCCACTGCTCCTTGAAACACTTCGGTCATGATCAATATTACCCCCGCGAGAATAAGCATGTTCACATCAGGCTTTAACACTGCTGAAAAATGAACGCCAGGGATCGATACATGGCGGGTAAGATGCCACGCGGTGACAAAGTGGGCTGTACTACTCCAGACGGCCCACAGCAAAACCAAAATTCCAATCCAGCGCAGATGAACAAAGTTGCTCTTTTGAAAGGGATGTTCATCGTTGGCCAATGACTGCATTAAGCGACGGAGATGATACACCAAGACAAGTAGGAGGAGTATGGATGGAATGGCTACCCCTAGCGTCAGAGCAGTGGAACCCAGAGAAGGTGTCTTTAAATACTCTCCGGCAATAGAAATTCGCAGACCAACTGTCTCGATCTGAACGGCCATTTGGTTTGCACCGGACTCAGCCATCAGGCTATGGATACCAAACCCTACCATTCCAATTAGTGAGATCCACATGAACACCCAAACTGCAGTCAATATAGCAGCTAACACTGACGACAAAGATCTTTTACCTACATAACGCATGACCTTACCTCCGTTTCGATATGCAAAAACTTACGCAGTATTAGTGTATCACCTGTGTTTATCGTTTGTCAATAACAATTTATCGAAAAACAATAAAAATATATTGAAAAGCTAACCCAGGCAAACCCATGGTAGACATGATTGGCCTGGGCATAGTTATTTAAAAAACGAAAAATTCCTAGACATGGTATAATGGTAAGAGTC
>JAAZLB010000058.1 GCA_012799535.1 Bacillota bacterium
ATTATGCCCTTAGTTGCCGGCCTTTCTTATGAGTTGATCCGCAAAGCAGGTCAAGATGATTGTCACCCTGTTTTCCGTTGGTTGGCTAAGCCTGGTATGCTCTTACAAAACCTCACTACTCAGGAACCTGATCACGAGCAAATTGAAGTGGCCATTCGAGCCCTAATGTCTGTTGTAGAACGGGATGGGGCCCATCAGGAGGCCCAAAAGGTGGTCGAATTTCCAACCACGAACACCATTGCCTAGGAGGCATGTTAATGTTAGAAAAACTACAGAGTTTAGAAAAGAAGTATGAAGATTTAAATCTGCAAATGAGTGACCCTGCTATTTTAGCAGATCAAAATACCTACAAGCAGTTGGCTAAAGCCCATGGGGAGTTAGAACCGATTGTGCACAAGTACCGGGAGTACCGGGAGGTTCTAGACCAACTAGAAGACGCTGAAGTCATGCTCCGGGAACCTCAAGAAGCGGATTTTGCGGAGATGCTCAAAGAAGAGATTGCCACCTTGAGTGCAAATCAAGAAGCACTAGAAGAGGAACTTCAGGTGTTACTTTTGCCTAAGGATCCTAATGATGAGAAGAACGTCATTGTGGAAGTGCGGGCGGGCACCGGTGGCGATGAGGCCGCTCTCTTTGCCGGAACCTTGTTTCGTATGTATTCTCGTTATGCAGAAACTCAGCGCTGGAATGTGGAGATTTTAAGTAGTAATGCCACTGAGTTAGGTGGTTTTAAAGAAGTGATCTTCATGATTGAAGGGCAAGGTGCCTATTCTCGTTTGAAGTTTGAAAGTGGAGTACACCGAGTGCAAAGAATTCCTGCTACAGAGGCAGGGGGTCGCATTCACACTTCCACAGCCACGGTAGCAGTTTTACCTGAGGCAGAAGAAGTGGAGTTGCATATTGAACCAAGTGATCTGAAATTCGATGTCTACCGTTCTTCGGGTCCAGGTGGGCAGAGTGTAAATACCACTGACTCAGCGGTACGGGTAACCCACTTACCAACTGGAATTGTAGTCGCCTGTCAGGATGAAAAGTCCCAGCATAAAAATAAGGATAAAGCGCTGAAAATTCTCCGGGCTCGCCTTTATGAGCAACTGCAAGAAGAGGCAGAAAGGGAGCAGGCAGCTACGAGACGCAGTCAAGTTGGCACTGGGGAGCGGAGCGAACGGATTCGCACCTATAACTACCCCCAAGGTCGGGTTACAGATCACCGTATTGGTCTGACTTTATACAAAATTGACTTAATAGTTGATGGAGATTTAGATGAGATTATTGATGCATTGATTACTGCTAATCAAGTAGAGCAGTTAAAGGAGACCGCGAATATTCACCATGACTAAGCAACACACGATCGGAGAATTGATTAATTTAAGTGCGGGCTACCTCGAAGGGAAGGGGTGTAGTTCAGCAAGATTAGATGCGGAGCTTTTGCTTGGCCATGTTTTAGGCCTGGATCGCTTGGCTTTGTATCTCAATTTTGATAAACCCCTCAATAATCAAGAAGTAGAACAATACCGCAACTTGATCGGCCGGCGGGGTCAAAGGATTCCAGTGGCTTATCTCACAGGGGAACGGGAGTTTTATTCTCTCCCCTTACAGGTGACCCCCGCGGTCTTAATTCCCCGACCAGAAACGGAGCTTGTGGTAGATAAGGTTCTGGAGTTGATCGAGCCTGATGAGCCTGTACAGATCTTGGATTTGGGCACAGGTAGTGGTGCCATCGCCCTAGCCTTAGCCTGTCAAGATCCAAATATCTTTGTGACTGGAGTAGATCTGTCTAAGGAGGCGTTAGCAGTGGCTAAAGACAACGCCCTCCGTTTAGAAGTGGATAATCAAGTAAATTTCGTCCAGAGTGATTTATTCCAAAATGTGCAAGGAAAATATGGGGTGATTTGCTCGAATCCGCCCTATATTCCCCAAGCCCAGTTAGGGTCCCTTGCTCCAGAAATTGGTGTTGAACCAGCCATGGCCCTCGATGGGGGAGGGGATGGACTGGATTTTTATCGACGCATCCTTAACCAGGCCCCTTCCTATTTGGAAGAACCTGGTTTTGTAGTGTTAGAAATAGGTTGGGATCAAGCCCCAGCTGTTCAAGCCCTCGGTGAAAAAGAGGGTTTTCAGTGGCTAGAAACGGTGGTTGACTATGGAGGCATGGATCGGGTGGTGGTTTTTCAATGGCAGTAAAAACCATGATGCTCACAGCGGAAGAGGTGGAAAAGGCTGCTGCACTGTTACGCAATGGTGAGGTGGTAGCCTTTCCTACAGAAACTGTCTACGGTCTAGGGGCGAATGCTCTGGATCGGGAGGCTGTGGAGAAGATTTTTCAAGCTAAAGGTCGGCCTCAGGATAACCCTCTGATTGTCCACTGTTTTACACGGGCCCAATTAACAGATTTGGTCACAGAGATCCCCCCAGAGGCCAAAATTCTCATGGACAAGTTTTGGCCAGGCCCCCTCACCTTAGTTTTGCCAAAAAGTGCAGCCATTCCCCAAGTGGTTAGTGCAGGCTTAGACACGGTGGGCATTCGGATTCCTGATCACCCCTTAGCTTTAGAACTAATTCAAAAAACAGGTTTTCCCTTAGCTGCCCCCAGTGCTAATCTTTCTGGACGTCCTAGTCCCACTCGGGCGGAGCATGTGTGGGCAGATCTTCAGGGTAAAATCCCTGCGATTTTAGATGGGGGAGAGACGGGCTGGGGCTTAGAGTCTACCGTCCTAGATTGTACAGTTAAGCCCTTTCGACTGTTGAGACCAGGTGGAGTTACTTTAGAAGAATTACAGGCACTCACCTCCATTCAGGTGGATACCACTATTTATGGTGCTTCCCTTGACGCTACACCTGCTTCACCTGGGATGAAGTACCAACATTACGCTCCCCAAGCAGAGGTTTTCCTCGTTCTTGGGCAGAATACCCCAGCTAAAATTGGAGAGTTAAGCGAAGACTATTTAGAAGTGGGGAAAAGGGTGGGCGTAATGACTTGGGATGAGCGTTGCCAGCTGTACCCTAGGCTCACTTGTTTACCCATGGGTCCTAGTGGTGATTTGAGCATATTGGCAACTAAGCTATATCATCTTTTACGGGAATCAGATCGTCTTGGTTTGGATGTTTTATTTATTGAAGGGGTTAGTGAAGAACATTTAGGCTTGGCCATTATGAACCGCTTGCGCAAAGCGGCTAACGAACAGGTAATCCATACCTAGCCAGCCAAAGGAGGAAGCATGGTTACGTCTGTTTTATTTGTTTGCACTGGAAACACTTGCCGTAGTGTGATGGCAGAATATCTTCTGCGCCATTACGCGAAGGAGGCAGGTTTAGAGCTCAAGATTGGCTCTGCGGGGCTTCATGCCTATCCAGGTGATGAGGCGTCCCAGGGTGCAGTTACCGTTTTAGAAGAACTTGGCCTAGATGCTAGTAGTCATCGTTCTAGAAAGGTTCATCCTTTGTTACTTGAGGAATATGATCTAGTTTTAGCCATGACTAGCCTGCACAAATTAGGCCTAGAGGAGCTGGCCCCAGAATTTGGAGATAAGATTTTCTTACTTAAGGAATTCGTGGAAAGAAACACTACCTCGGGGCAGGAACCAGGGGAATTAATCGAGAAGGATTATGAGATATCCGATCCTTTTGGACAATCTGTTGAGGTTTATCGTGAATCCCGAGAGGAGATTCGGGAAAAAATCCTAGCCTTGGTTGATTATTGGACGAGGGGGAAGGAGCAAAAAATGAAGATTGTAATTGGTGCAGACCACGGTGGTTATGAAGCTAAAACGGCTGTACTAGAGTACTTAACTGCCCAGGGATATCAAGTAGAAGACTACGGAACCTATTCTGAGGAGTCCTGTGATTATCCTGATGTGGCTCACAAAGTAGGGAAGGCAGTGGCACAGGAGGAATTCGAGCTAGGAATTTTAATTTGCGGAACTGGAATTGGTATGTCTCTAGCAGCCAACAAAGTTCCCGGTATTCGGGCTGCCCTCTGTCAAGACACTTATTCCGCCCGTATGGCCAGGGCCCATAATAATAGTAATGTCCTTTGTTTAGGGGCAAGGGTAACTGGTTTAGGCTTAATGATGGATATTGTTGATACTTATGTACAAGGTAGTTTTACTGGTGGTCGTCATGCTCGACGGGTAGAAAAAATCGAACAAGTTGAAAAGTAGTAAGGAGAGGATCAAGTGAGCACAGTACATGTTATTACCCATCCCTTAGTTCAGCACAAGTTAACCATGATTCGGGACAAGGATACCGGTCCGAAGGATTTCCGTGATTTGGTGGAGGAAGTTTCTGCTTTGATGGCTTACGAAGTGACTAGGGACATGCCTTTAGAAGAAGTAGAAGTAGAAACACCTATTTGTAAAATGACTGGTCAAGCTATTGCTGGTAAAAAAGTAGGAGTTGTCCCTATTTTGCGGGCAGGCTTAGGCATGGTTAATGGTGTTTTACGTTTGATTCCCACTGCTAAAGTTGGTCACATTGGTTTGTATCGCGATCCGGAGACCTTACTACCTGTGGAATATTACTGTAAATTACCAGTTGATGTAGAAGAACGGCAGATTATTGTCTTAGACCCCATGTTGGCAACTGGTGGCTCTGCTGCTGCCGCCATCACCTATTTGAAAAAACGGGGCGTTAATTCCATTAAACTCATGTGCTTGCTTGCGGCTCCAGAAGGAATTGAGTTAGTACAAAGAGAACATCCTGATGTGGACATCTTTACTGCAGCCATCGATGAAAAACTTAATTCTCATGGTTACATTATTCCCGGTTTAGGCGATGCTGGTGATCGCCTCTTTGGTACGAAATAATGACTAGACCGTCCTGGGAAGAATATTTTATGGATATTGCTACCCTAGTCAGTAGTCGCTCCACCTGTCTACGTAGACAGGTGGGGGCGGTTTTGGTCCGGGACAAACACATCATTGCTACTGGCTATAATGGGGCCCCCCGGGGTGTTTCCCATTG
>JAAZLB010000370.1 GCA_012799535.1 Bacillota bacterium
ATCCCTACTATACGAACCAACCCCTCATCTAGTAGCTTAGCAACCCGACGACGGACTGTCCCTTCCGCTAAACCTAATTCATTGGCGATGGTTAGAAACGGCATTCTACCATCAGCTTGCAATAAACGAATTATTTCCCGATCAAAATCGTCTAGAACAAAGTTACTCATTGTTTTGAGCCCCCTAGCTCTTTATATTCCCTAAATGGAGCCCATTCGTGGATCTGTTTATGAATCTGGAGAACAACGGAAGTTTCGGTACTGATAATTCCCTCGATCTGGGCTAGTTCTTCATTGAGTAAAGTAACTAATTCCGCTCGACTAGACAAGGACACCATAGCCACCAAATCATGACCACCAGTAGTGACCACGAGATAACGCACGGCACTTAGGGCCCGCAGTTCGCGCATTACTGAATCCATGTGATTGCGGTCGATTTTGAACCAGATAAAGGCCACCGTATCCAGTCCCATTTTCATGGGATCTGTAACACCTATAGTCTGCACTACTCCATGATCTTCCAATCGTTTGATGCGCTTTCTAATGGTGCCTTCGGAAACCCCTAAATGAGAAGCCAATGTTACAAATGTAATTCTACCATCTTCTTGCAAATACGCTAGAATTTGCTTATCTAGATCATCTAGAATAACTGACTGCACTCAACTCACCCTTCCTTTTCCCCGGTACTAAATTCAGATTCCAAAGCTATTAATTCTACGAAAAACGTAGAATTCCTTGTTAGGGCACACAAAAAAGACTAACTCGCTAGAGATAGTCTTCTTTACACTCTACCGCTTTTTGATCAAATCCTGGAAAAATAAAATAACACTATCCCACATAACCCGCCATAAATTTCCCCGAGGTACTTCTTCAGAGGCCAATAAAGGGACTTGCTTAGTGAGTTCTTCTCCTAAAAAGATACTCAAGACTCCCACCTGGGTACCCTTAAGTACAGGTGCTTCTAAGTTCTTAGTTTGAATGGAGACACTCACACTCTTTTGCACACCCTTAGGTACTGTGATGATGGGTTCAGTAATATACATCCCCACCCCTTTTTGTTTGCCCTTATATACTTTGGTAGTTTTATCCTCCAAGAGGCGGGAAATATTGACTAAATCAAAACTGCGATAACCATAATTGAGTAGCTTGGCAGTCTCTCGCTCCCGACTAGCTTCGCTAGTTGCACCTAAAACAACACTAATCAACCTGCGATTATTTTGAACAGCGGTACCGACTAGATTATACCCGGCCACCTGTAAATGGCCAGTTTTTAACCCATCTGCACCCTCAAAACTACGTAACAGACCATTGCGATTAGGTTGCACAATAGGCGTTTTGCTGGACCGGGGCTGATAGGAAAAAGACTCTTGCTGATGATATTTAATCGCTTCTGGATAATCCCTTAGATAATTCTGAACTAAGTAAGCGATGGCCTCCGCCGTGATTTTATTTTCGTCAGAAAGTCCGTGCACATCAACAAAGTATAAATCCAGACCGAGCGATTCAGCCTTCTCATTCATCCATTGCACATACAAAGCCTCGCTACCAGCTAAGGCTTCAGCAAGGGCCACACACGCATCATTGCCTGAGACAACTGCAATTCCCGTGAGGAGCTGATCAATAGTAACAACCTCATTAGGTTCCAAAAACATCTTAGAGCCAGTCATCCTCCAAGGACGCTCACTAACTCTAGTAGTATCATCTAAGGAGATTTTCCCCATTGCGATTTGATCAAAGGCCACATACATGGTCATGATCTTCACTAAACTTGCAGGTACATGAGGAGATTGTCCATTTTGGGAAAACAAAACCTGACCAGACTCAAAATCTAAGAGTAAAGCTGAGGTTGCTTCCACCTCAAAAGGTTGGGCCAATTGAGCAAAGCCAAGTGTAGAAAAACTAAGTATAAAAACAAGAATTAAAATTAGTCCAATTTGAAACCGTTTCATTCAAAGGCTCCCTTCACCCACTCAAATCTAAAACCTGACCCCTGGGGGCTAATTCCAACCACGTCAAAACGCACCGTAGGCGGTTCTGCAAAACGTTGTATATACACTTCCGCTACCAACTTGATCTTCTGTTGTTTTTTTCTCGTAACCGCAGCTAAACTACCACCAAAAGCCTGGGAACTGCGATATTTTACTTCCACAAAGACTAGAGTTTCCCCCTCCTGCATAATCAAATCCACTTCCCCAAACCGAAGACGGAAGTTTTTTTCCACTAAAATCAAACCCGCTTCACGCAAGAACTCACAGGCCAATATTTCGCCTTTTTTCCCCAAATTCATAGGCCAGACACCTGAAAGGAACTACGGTGCACAGGTGAGCGACCATGGGTTAAAAGGGCTAAGCGATGTTCTTTAGTGGCATATCCTTTGTTTTTAGCGAAATTATAGGCAGGATAGAGTTCGTGATATTCTAGCATTAAAAGATCTCGTTCTACCTTAGCAACTATGCTGGCGGCTGCAATGGAAAGGGAAAGGCTATCCCCTTGAACAATTGACTTTTGTGGCCAGCCCAAATTGGGAATAACCATAGATCCATCAACTAAACAAAATCCTGGTTCAATAGGAAGATTTTCCACCGCTCTAGTCATGGCTAAAAAAGTAGCTTGGAGGATGTTGAATTCATCTATTTCTTCAACACTAGCTATTCCCACCCCTACACGGCAGGTCCTTAATATTTCTTCGTAGGCCAACTGACGTTTCTTAGGGGATAGACGTTTAGAATCTTTGATTTCCGTCACAAAAGTTTCTGGTAAAATCTGAACCGCAGCGGCCACCACTGGACCTGCCAAGGGTCCCCGCCCCGCCTCATCAATACCTACAACACAGCGAAATCCTCGTTCTTCTAAGGCTCGCTCGAAGGTGCGCATGGTTTTTTCCCACCTTCCGAAAAATTGTCTAGGGTAACTAAGCCTAATTTACCTGTACGAAAATCTTTTAAAACTACGGCGGCCGCTTGGTTAAAATCGACCACACCACCGCGTGACAAGCAACCACGCCTGCGTCCAATGGCTTCTAAGGGATCCTCTAAATTCAACTCACCATAACGCTCAGCAAGATTACTACCATATTCTTCTTGCAAGTAGTTTAATAACCACCAGGCAATTTCCACCTGATCAACAACTTCGTCCCGAACGGAAGCGACAACTGCGAGTTTCCGGGCAACTTCTTGATCCTCAAACTTAGGCCAAAGAATTCCGGGGCTATCCAAAAGAAGCATTCCAGGGGCTGTAAGCCATTGTTGACCCTTAGTTACACCAGGTCGTGCCCCCACCTGGGCTCCTCTTCGTCCAGTGAGACGGTTGATGAGGGTAGACTTGCCCACATTGGGAATACCCACCACTAAGAGCCGTGGCGGTCTTTTTAACTCTGGAAAGGTAGAGTCCACCAGACGGCGCAATTCAGTAAGGCCACTTCCACCCAACAAATCCGTGGCCACAACCTGTTCACCTTGCTTGCACCAGTAGTCTATCCAGTCCCTAGTCTTACTTTGATCAGCCAGGTCCGTTTTAGTCAAGACCACGATCTGTGGTTTGGTACTCAATTCCCGCAAATCTGGATTTCGGCTACTCATGGGTAACCTCGCATCAACAACTTCAAGGACACCGTCTACTATTTTCAACTGTTCTTCGATCATCCGTTTGGCCCGGGTCATGTGGCCTGGGTACCATTGAATGGTCATCTTTTAAGTTCAATCCTTTCAAAGATAGAGGGGACCTGTGGTAGCCCCACTTGGGTAAGGGGCCAATAAATAAAGAGAGCTTTCCCTACAAAATCATTCTTGGGCACAAATCCCACGTCGGGGTAGCGACTATCATCGCTATTGCGACGGTTGTCACCAAGGACAAAATAATGTCCTTCAGGAACTAAAACTGGACCAAATGAGGGTGCACTATAAGTCCCATAAGTAGGTCCATTAATGTAGTCTTCCTCTAAGCGTAGACCATTAATATGGAGATATCCGTTTTTAATCAAAATCTCATCACCTGGTACGCCAATCACCCTTTTAATGAACTTCCGTCGTCGATCCCCAGGATATTTAAAGACTACAACTTCCCCCCGTTTCGGTTCACGGAAGCGGTAGGAGACCTTCTCCACCATTAGACGCTGCCCATGGTGGAGAGATGGCTCCATGGAGCTACCCTCCACTAAAAAAGATTGGGCGATGAACGTAATAATCAGAAGAGCCAAGACTACCGAAACAACCAAGGCTTCTATGTATTCGCGAATTTCTGGTTTGATCATTTTTGTTCCTCCCACAATCTACTTCCCGTAAAATGAGAAAAAGAGGAGTGTAGCACCACTCCCCGAGGTAACGTACGTTCCCAAACCCCTACCGACGGCGCTCCTTAATGCGGGCGGCCCGACCGGAACGTTCTCTGAGATAGTACAGACGAGCCCGGCGAACTTTACCGTGGCGAACTACTTCAATTTTATCAATTCGTGGTGAATGGATAGGAAAAGTTCTCTCCACACCTACACCCTGAGAAATCTTCCTTACAGTAAAGTTTTCCTGGATGCCACCACCCATTCTTCTCAAAACAACACCTTCAAAAATCTGAATTCTCTCATTGGCACCTTCAACAACTTTCACGTGTACACGCACAGTGTCACCAGGGCCAAAGTCTGGGCGATCGGAGCGAAGCTGCTCTTGTTCAATAGTGTTAATCAGATTCATTGGTATCTTACCTCCTCTCAGCGGAATACTCTTCTTCTATTTCTCTTAGAAGTAAAAGTTCTTCCGTAGACAATTCTTTTGTGTTTAACAAATCTGGTCGTCTTAACCAAGTTCGGCGCAAAGCCTCTTTAAGTCTCCAACGACGAATCAACTCGTGATGCCCACTAAGTAAAACCTCAGGAACATCTAAACCTCGATAACTCGCAGGTCGCGTATAATGGGGATAGTCCAAAAGGCCATCTTGAAAGGAATCCTGTTCTGAAGATGTGGCATCCCCCAACACACCGGGCAAGAGCCTTGCAACCGCATCGATTACTACCATAGCAGGTAATTCTCCACCTGTTAAAACATAATCTCCTATGGAGAGTTCCCGATCTACCCAGTGTTCTCTAATTCGTTCATCAATCTCTTCATAATGACCGCAGAGTAGAACTAGGCGTGGTTCATTAGTAAGCTCAGTAGCAATTTGCTGATCAAATACCTCACCTTGTGGTGAAAGATAGATAATTGGTGCTTGAGAATGGCCGCGCACAGCTTCAATAGCTCTGGCTAACACATCTACCTTCAACACCATCCCTGCTCCTCCACCATAGGGAGCATCATCAACAATTCTGTGTTTATCATAGGCAAAATCTCGGATATTCCAAACATTTACTCCAAGTAAACCATTAGCTCTAGCCTTCCCAATAATGCTAGCCTTAAGTGGTCCCCCAAACATTTCTGGAAACAAGGTGAGGACATCAAAATGCATCCATCCACCTCCTAGTCAAGTAAACCATCTAGTAATTCCACTAAGACGAGACCTTCCACTGGATTAATTTCTAGCACAACATGGGGAATCACCGGAATCAAGATTTCTCGTAGCTTGGTCACACCTGGATTTGGTCGCACAACGTAGACATCATTTGCACCAGTTTGTAGAACATCGGTGATCACTCCAAGGTTTTGACCGGTTGTTGTAATACAGTTAAGACCGATCAACTGATGAATGTAATAACGACCTGGCGGCAAAGGCATTAACTCATCCTCATTCACCTTGATCAACATTCTTTTGAGTTGAAGAGCGTCTGTAATGCTATCCACACCCTCAAGTTTGAGAATAAGGAAATCTTTATGGTAGCGACTTCCTTCTAAAGGAAAAATCCCGTAAGGGGTATCCTTTTTTGCCTCAAAAAGACGGACACTCTCCATCTTGGAAAAACGATCAGGAAACTCCGTATAGGGAATCACCTTGATCTCACCACGATTACCCTGCGTGCCCACAATTTCTCCGATCACGATCCATTCACTTGGCTTCATCGATCTCCACATGGACCTGCACTCCAGATTTGGTGGCAGAGGCCTTAACCACGGTGCGAATTGCCTTGGCAATCCTACCACCTTTTCCAATAAGGCGTCCCATATCATCGGGGGCCACATATAGGGTGTAGACAGTTTCATGTCCCTTATCGGTAGCTTCAACCCGAACTTGGTCAGGATTGTCAGCTAGAGATTTTCCTATAAACTCAACTAAGTCCTTCACACTAACACCCCCTATCCTTCTTTACGGGATGCAGAAAACTTGTCCATCACTCCTGCTTTGGTCAAAAGCGACTTCGCAGTATCGGATGGCTGGGCTCCCTTTTGTAGCCACTCTAAAGCCTTTTCCTCGTCAATGTTGAGCTCTACTGGATCTGCAATTGGGTTATAGTAGCCCAAAGTATCGATGAAAGCACCATCACGTGCAGCCCTAGAATCGGCCACAACTAATCGATAAAAAGGTCGTTTTTTCGCACCCATTCTCTTTAGACGAATTCTTACTGCCATATATCCTTCACCTCCCACTAGAATTGACTAAAATTTATTGAAACAGGGAAAACATTCCCTTCTTCCTGCGCCCTTTCTTTTGGGGGCCGGAAAATTGTTTGAGCATTTGTTTAGTCTGGTTAAACTGTTTGAGTAACCTATTCACATCTTGCACCCTAGTTCCTGAACCTTGAGCGATTCTCTTCCGCCTAGAGCCTCCGATAATTTCTGGATTTCTCCGTTCTTCCGGAGTCATGGACTGAATAATCGCTTCAATTCTTTGTAAATGGGTATCATCAACTTCCAAGTTTTGCAACTGCTTCATGTTACCCATTCCTGGGATCATTCCCACTAACTGATCAATTGGTCCCATTTGTTTCATCTGGGCCAGTTGTTCTTGGAAGTCCTCTAAAGTAAACTCCGCTTCCATCAATTTTTGGGCCATTTTTTCGGCCTGTTCTTGATCTACCGCAGACGCTGCCTTCTCAATTAAAGTTAAGACATCGCCCATACCAAGAATCCGAGAGGCCATGCGGTCAGGATGGAAAGGTTCTAACCCATCCATTTTTTCACTCACACCTACAAACTTAATGGGTTTACCTGTGACCGCCTTAACAGAAAGGGCGGCACCACCACGAGCATCTCCATCGAGCTTGGTTAAGACAACGGCTCCTATTTCCAATTGTTCATTAAAACTTTGGGCCACGTTTACTGCATCTTGACCAGTCATGGCGTCCACTACTAGTAAAATCTCAGTGGGATTAACCGCTTCTTTAATTTGCAC
>JAAZLB010000371.1 GCA_012799535.1 Bacillota bacterium
GTGCCCATCGGGACCATGCTTTAATGGGGCAGCAAGTTAGGGCATTTATGCGCCGC
Source organism: Bacillota bacterium (assembly GCA_012799535.1). Taxonomy (GTDB): domain Bacteria; phylum Bacillota; class Limnochordia; order Darwinibacteriales; family Darwinibacteriaceae; genus UBA4996. The sequence continues at coordinate 57 of JAAZLB010000371.1, forward strand.
TATTTGGCAATTATTAACAAAATACCCTTAGACCAATTGGTTGAAGAACGACTAGCTAGATTCCGCAAGATTGGCCAATTTGCCGAAGAACAGCTAGCCGAAATGTAAATGTGGGAAACAAAGGCGGGATGATGTTGGCAAAGAGAATCGGTGTATTAACTAGTGGAGGAGATGCTCCAGGCATGAACGCCGCGGTGCGCACAGTGGTGCGAGCTGCCCTCCATTATAACATGGAGCCTTGGGCAATTTATCGGGGATATCATGGTCTCATCCGAGGTGAGATGGAACCTGTTAGTAGTAGGGCGGTTTCTGGGATTATTCAGCGGGGTGGGACAATTCTAAAAAGTGCCCGCTCGGATCAATTCCGTACTCCTGAAGGGCGTGCCAAAGCCATGGACATGCTTACTAAAAACGGGATTGAATCCTTAATAGTTATTGGTGGAGATGGTTCTTTCGCAGGGGCTTTGGCCTTAGAAGAGTTAGGTATGAAAGTGATCTGTATTCCAGCAACAATAGATAACGATATTGCCTGCACCGATTACTCCATCGGGTTTGATACGGCTGTGAATAATGTGATGGACGCGGTGAACAAGATTCGGGACACCGCCAGTAGCCATGAACGAGTCTATGTTGTGGAGGTAATGGGTAGGGATTCTGGTTATATTGCCCTTTATTCAGGCTTAGCCGGTGGTGCAGATGTAATTTTAATTCCTGAGGTTCCCTATGATGTGGATCAAGTCTGTCAACAGATTAGAAGGGCTAACGAACAAGGAAAGACTTATAATATTGTCATGGTTGCAGAAGGGGTTAAACCAGTTTCCGGTGTAGATACAGGTGAAAGTCCTTCCATGCAAATTGGGCGTTATATTCAAGAAAAAACAGGCTATGATACGCGTATTACCATTTTAGGGCACATTCAACGGGGGGGAGCCCCGACTGTTCGCGATCGCCTCTTAGCAAGTAGGCTCGCTTATCATGCCATAGAGCTTATTTATCAGGGTAAGAGTGGTAAGATGTTGGGTGAAGTAGACCAAGTAGTGAAATCCTTTGATCTCTCTTACGCTTTAGCTCAAGAAAAAGAGCTGAATTTAGATTATTACCATCTATCCAACATTTTATCGTCCATATAGCTAAGGAGGTTTGCACGTGCGTAAAACCAAGATTGTCTGTACGATTGGCCCAGCCAGTGAAAGTCCCGAGACTGTTCGGGCTTTACTCAAGGCCGGTATGAACGTAGCTCGTTTGAATTTTTCTCATGGTACTAATGAAGAACATTTAGCTCGGATCACTACCTTAAGGGAGGCTGCGGCAGAGCTAGATGTTAACTTAGCCATCCTTTTAGACATTCAAGGTCCTAAGATTCGGGTAGGAAGATTGAAAGACGGTCCTATCGAATTGATTCAAGGTCAAGAGTACATCCTTACGGTGGATCCTTACGAAGGGGATGAAGAAAAGATTCATGTGGATTATCCCTATTTAAACAGGGATCTTCGTCCAGGTTCCATTATTTATATTGATGATGGTCTTCTTGAGCTACGGGTTCAAGAAATTAAGGGACCTGATGTGATCTGCCAAGTAAGTGTGGGTGGAGAATTGAGTTCCCGCAAGGGTCTGTCTCTCCCTGGAGTGGATGTGGATTTACCCCCAATTACTCGAGAAGATGCGGAACATATTCGTTTTGGAGTAGCCCATAATGTGGATTTTATTGCCGCTTCCTTCGTCAGAAGGGCAGAACACGTAGAAGCTGTTCGCAAGATTATTCGGGAAGCAGGCGGTAACCAGCAGATCATCTCTAAAATTGAAAGTAATGCGGGACTTCGAAACATTGATGAAATATTAGCAGCTTCAGATGGGATCATGGTCGCCCGGGGTGATCTAGGTGTGGAAATTTCCACTGAGGAGGTACCCTTAGCCCAAAAAATGCTAATTCGTAAATGTAATTTAGCCGGTAAACCGGTGATTACTGCTACTCAAATGTTAGACTCAATGATGCGCAATCCAAGACCGACTCGTGCTGAGGTCACAGACGTTTCAACTGCAATTTTTGAGGGTACTGACTGTGTAA
>JAAZLB010000372.1 GCA_012799535.1 Bacillota bacterium
CGGTATGCGCCTGAGGTCTTACGGGTCCACCCGGCCCAGAAGGTCTTACAGGATCCTGCCTTGGCCAGAGGAGACTTTTATATTCAAGACGAAAGTAGTGTCTTGGCCGGTCACGCCCTCCAAGTGCAACCAGGTCATTTAGTGTACGATCTTTGTAGTGCTCCTGGAGGAAAAACTACCCATATAGCTCAACTCATGGAAAATCAGGGGGAGATTTTAGCTATAGATGTAAGTCCTCAGAGACTTGCAGTGGTGGAGGAAAATGCTCGGAACCTTGGTATCTCCATAATTACAACAAAGGTGGGGGATGCTACTCAAACTTTAAGGTTAAAGCCTGCTCCCCGAGTCATAGTAGATGCACCCTGTTCAGGATTGGGTACTATGCGCCATCGTCCAGATATTCGCTGGCGTAAAAATCCCCAGGATCTTCTAGAATTACAAACAATTCAGTGTAAGATTTTGAAGATGGCTGCTAATTATGTGGAAAGTGGAGGGATTTTAGTCTATTCTACCTGTACCCTAACTTCCCACGAAAACCGTGAAGTCGCTAACTGGTTTTTAGAAAACCATAAGGGTTTTGTAGGTCATCCACTTCCGGAATGGTTTCCTAGTGGCAAGGAAGAACCATATTGGTATCGCACCTTTTTACCCCATCATCATAATCTAGATGGATTTTTTGTGGCAGTTTTTAGAAAACTATAATTTTACACAAAATTCCACATATGTGAAAGAAAGCCCTAACATTTGCAGGAGTTTCTTAACCAATGTCAAATATTAGTTTAGAACAAAAGAATTGTGGAGGGGGTAAGATGCGAATTCTGATTGTGGATAATAATGTGGAGCTGTGTCAATTACTAGAAGAATATTTAAATAATCAGCCTGATTTCAACGTAATTGGTTTAGCCCACGACGGGGAGCAAGCTTTAGCCATTACACAAGAGGATGAATATGATGTGATGCTTCTGGACATCACCATGCCTTATCTGGATGGCATCGGTGTGTTGGAAAGGATGCGGACTATCAATCTTCAAAAGAGACCGAAGGTTATTGTGATGACAGCTTTTGGTACAGATGGCCTCATATCTCGCTTAACTGGTCTAGGGGCCGATTATTTCGTGATGAAGCCCTTTCGCTTAGAGATGTTAGCGGATCGGATTCGTCAGTTTTGCGAGGGGAACCCATCCATAGTTTCCCGAGAGCAAGCTAGCGCCATAGAATCTACAGTCAACACCGAACAAAGGATTACTAAACTCCTACACACTATGGGTGTACCACCTCATTACAAGGGTTTTCTCTATCTCAAGGAGGCTGTATTAATGTGCGTGGAAGATGGCTATTTCGGTGGGAATTTAACTAAACAAATGTATCCCTGTTTAGCTGCTAAGTTTAAGACCACCAGTGGTGGTGTGGAAGCGGCCATCCGCAACGCAGTCCTGGCGGCTTGGGAAAATGGGAACACCGAATATATTCGTCATCTCTGTGATCCCCATTGTGATGAGCGAATCCCTACAAACACCTTGATTATCGCTAAGATCGCCGAAGAAAGTCAGATCTATTGAGAAAAAAGAGCACTCTCTCCGCCGTGGTGAGAATGCTCTTTTTTGTGTATAGGTTAGCGTTTAGTAAGGGAAGGTGGTGTAAAGCCTGTTGGTTCCTGGAAGGGGAATTTGACCCGACAGATGTCATTACTACCACTATAATAAATAGCTCTTACGACTTCTAAGGCTTTACGTCCTGCGTGACCATCAATTTCCACTTCTTTATCGTTTAAGATGGCGTCGTAAAATTGATCGATTTGGGTCTTATGATTTACTCCCCAATAGGACTTACCTAAAGTAGCTGGTAGTTCGTCTGGGGTTACTAAACGGTCTTCTTGGCCCTTAATCTTAATTAGGGCATCATCCTTTTCTACCCGGATAATTCCATTTTCACCATGGATTTCTAAAAACACATGGGCATCATAGGAATAATAATTGCAAGCATAGAGACTGCCGATGGCCCCATTTTTAAAAAAGATGGTAGCTTCTGCCACGTCTTCTACATCAATGAGTTCGTGGTTTCGATTATCAATGGACCCTTCCAAATAATCAATTTCACCCATGACCCACTGCATTAGATCAATAGTGTGGATGGCTTGGTCAATTAATACTCCGCCACCTTCTTGATCCCAGGTCCCCTTCCAATCACTGTGGGAATAATATTCATCAGAACGATTCCAGGTCACAAACATTCGACACCCTAGAATTTTACCCAGTTGACCTGACTGGACAACCTCCTTAGTCGCTTGAGAAGAAGCGTTGTAGCGATTCTGGAAAATAACGCCCAACTTAACATTATGCTCTTCAGCTGCGGCAATCATGGCATCCGCATCCGCTAAGCTTACCGCCATGGGTTTTTCAGTGAGGACATGGATACCCCTTTTTGCAGCTGCAATAGTGATTTCTGCGTGGGTGTTATGGGGAGTACAAATATGGATAGCATCTGGTTTCAGATCTAAGACATCCTGGTAATTTGTATACCAAGGCACATTATATTTTTCACCGGTTGTTTTGGCCCGGTCCTGTTTAGTATCGCAAACCGCAATTAATTTGGCCACCTCAGATTCTACAATCGGTGGTAGATGAACTACAGATACATTGCCACAGCCAATGACCGCTACCTTTAGTTGGCTCATTACTCACATCTCCTTTTTTGCTTGGTGCATCGACTGTTACTTCTCTTTGCGTTGACAGATTCCTGCTCCAGGGTTTATACTGAATTTACGGGGCGTGGCTCAGTTTGGTAGAGCGTCGCGTTCGGGACGCGAAGGTCGCACGTTCAAATCGTGTCGCCCCGACCAAGACTGTCATTTGTGAACCAGGTGAATATCTGGTTCTTTTTGTCTATAGGGAACTGGAGTCTCAATGGCCAATTGTTCTTGGGCAAAGGAAAAAAATTTGTTTAATGTATTTTCCAAGCGTGAACGATAGGCGGGTGAGTGGTGTTCACTATAAATGTAGGCTTGAAGCTCTTCTGCAGTGGTTTTAGACAAAAGATATCGTAAGAAGCGAGAGGCATCTCCTAAATAAGATTCTTCTGAACGGATACCCTGATCAAGGAGATATTCTACATAGGCAGTTAAAAAATGTATTTTTGCACGTTTACTCATTATCTCACCCTTCGATTGGAGGTCTAAACATGGACAATAGGGGTACTCTACACTTAAGTGGTCTTTTTCCTGAGGAACTGGCTAATTGGCTAGAACAACAAGGTCAACCTAAGTTTCGGGGTAAACAGATTTTCCAGTGGATTCACGGACAGACTGTACAAGATTTTGGGGAGATGACTAATCTGCCCAAGGCCTTGCAAACCCAATTAAAAGATGAATTCGGCAAGCCTTTGCCTTTAAATCTAGCCATAACTAGAGTTTCTCAAGATGGTACAGAAAAATATCTTTTTGCCCTAGCTGATGGGGCCACAATTGAGACTGTGTTAATTCCTGAGGGGGATCGACGTACCTTGTGCGTTTCTTCCCAAGTTGGATGTGCCATGAATTGCTCTTTTTGTGCCACCGGTAAGAGTGGCTATTTACGTAACTTAAGTGCCGGAGAGATCGTTGCCCAAGTGTTATGGGTAGAAAATAGATTGAGAAATGAAGGTCTAACCCTCACCAATGTGGTTTACATGGGGATGGGTGAACCTTTAGCTAATTATGAGGCGGTGTTAAAGAGCATTCGCCTACTAAATGATCCTAATGGATTAAATTTAGGCGCTCGGCGGATTACCATTTCAACCTGTGGTCTGGTGCCTCAAATCCGTAGTCTAGCCCAGGAGCGAATCCAAGTGGGTTTGGCCATATCGCTTCACGCAGTTACTGACCAAATTAGGTCAGAAGTGATGCCTGTTAATAAACGTTATCCCATCGCTGAATTATTGGCTGCAGGAGATTATTATGCGAGTCAAACAGGAAGACGGGTCTCTTACGAGTATGCCCTGATCGCTGGTTTTAATGACGATTTTCATCATGCCCATCTGTTAACAGAGTTGTTGCAGGATAGGCTTTGTCATGTGAACTTGATTCCCGTTAATCCGGTGGGAGATGAGGAGCGTCCCTCCCCTGAGGGGATTCGGAAATTTTCACAAATCTTAGAGCGGGGTGACATTCAAGTGTCCGTTCGCAAAGAGCGGGGCACCGACATTGAGGCTGCCTGTGGTCAGTTGCGTCAAAGCATTTTAGGGGAGTGACTTCATGCTTAGGCTTTCAGCAAGGTTGGGGACATTAATTGCAGAATTGAAAGGAAAACTTCAACTCCAAGACGAAGATAATGATCTAGCCCAAGATGATCAGATCCCCACTAAACCTTATGTGGTCATTAAGCCATCCCTAGCCTATTTACTACTCGAAGGTGGGGAACAGAAAATGGTATCACTGCACCCTGGTTTTCTGATTGGGCGAGGAGCCAGTTGTCATCTAGTTCTAGCTGATCCCAGTGCTAGTCGGGTGCATGCCAGCTTTTCTTGGCAAGGGGAAGCTTGGTTGATTCAGGATAATCGTAGTACAAACGGGACTTTAGTTAATGGGACTAAAATCCGCGGCACAGCCCCTTTACGATCGGGAGACCGGATTCAAATTGGGCAAACTGTGTTGACATACGAGGAGAGATAGGTATGGCCATCATCCATTGGGTATTTCGTATCATTGTGGTGGTTTGGCTATTACGTATTGCACTGCGGTTGATTAAAGGAATGCTCATGGAGCTAAAGTAGGAGTGTCTGCCATGGAAGTAAAGGTTGCAACAGATGTGGGGCGTGTACGGGAGAACAACGAAGATGCTTTTTGGGTTGGGCAAAGTTGCCTAGTGGTTTGCGATGGCATGGGGGGACATTTGGCGGGAGAAGTGGCTTCCAATTTGGCTATACAGACAGTTAAAGACTATCCATTTCAAGGAATGGATCCCAAACTTGAAGTACAGCAAGCTATCGAAAGGGCCCAGGAACACATTTTGGAAGCAGCTAGTATGGAACCCACTTATACAGGAATGGGCACCACTATTACCCTTGCCTGGATTACTCCTTGTGAGGACGGAGGAGCTGAATTGACCATAGGGCATGTAGGAGATAGTCGCGGTTATGTTCTTGTGAATGGTGTTTTGACTCAGCTGACTACGGATCATTCTGTCGTTGGTGAACTGGTGCGTTCAGGAACTATTACTTTTCAAGAGGCCCAGGAACATGCCAAACGCCATGTACTCACCCAAGCCCTTGGTTCACAGGAAATTCAAGTGGAAATAATTCAGGCACATTTACCCAGTGATTCTTTAGTTCTACTATGCACAGATGGTCTAACGGATGTAGTGGATGATGCCCAAATTATGACCCTTCTGAATCGGGCGTCCCAAGCGGAGAATGTTGCCCAAGATTTGGTTAACTTCGCCAATGAGCTAGGGGGACCAGATAACATTACAGTCATCGTTGCCCAAGTACCCTAGGGGGGATAACCATGAGACCACTATACTGGGCTTGGCTAGAGTTTACCCTGTGGTTTAGTGCCTTGGTAATCGGACTTTGGATCACTAAAGGATTAACCAACTGGTGGCAGCCTCTGGTAATGTGGCTCATCTTGGTCTTGTGTTTCGTTGTTACAAAATGTTTTGGATATCCTGGAGAAGCTTTACCCTTAGTGGGTTTTCTCGTGTTTATAGGTTGGATATTTTTAGCCCGGTTAGATCAGAAATGGGCAGAACAGCAGTTTTGGGGTTTCTTAATAGGAATGCTAGCCTATTGTATAGCTCTTTTCGGTAATTTTCTAAGTTTTGATACGCCCAGGCTTTTCGCGGGTGGATCTTTAGCTCTATTGATTCTCACTCTTCTTTTTGGACAGAGAATCGGTGGTGCCCAAGCTTGGCTCACTGTGGCAGGGTTGCGTTTTCAACCGGTAGAAATTAGTAGAATCTTCTTAGTTCTTTATCTAGGACGGGAATTAAGCGGAAAACCACTCAACTGGAAGAATATTCTGGTCTTAGGAATCTTTTGTTGTCTTTTGATTTTGCAAAGGGATTTAGGTCCAGCCCTCTTAATTTTTCTCGTGTTTTGTTCTCTTTCTTTGTACACTCACTTTTCTTGGTATACTCTTTTTGGTTATCTTGGCACTATAATTCTTGGTTTTTTCATCGCTTATCTCTGGTTTCCTCATTTTACTAGCCGAGTTTTAGCTTGGGTGTGGCCGTGGAATTATCCTGATAGCAAGGGCTATCAAATTCTCCAAGGACTTTTCGCCCTTAATGCAGGTGGATTTGTAGGTACGGGCTTTGGCAGTGGTGTAGTAGGGGTTATTCCCGCGAATCATACCGATTATCTTTTCGCTGTAATCGGTGAGGAATTTGGCTTAATAGGCACCTTTTCCCTGCTATTAGTTTATCTCGCCCTTGCCTTCTGGGCTATTCAACTCTTGACCCAGGTGGAAGATGCAGCACGCAGAACTATGGGGTTAGGTCTCACTCTCTTATTACATGGACAAGTTTTTTTAGTGGTAGGGGGCATATTACGCCTATTGCCCTTTACCGGTATGACTTTGCCCTTTGTTAGCTACGGTTCTACCTCTTTGGTTGCCCAATTTTTTATGCTAGGTCTAATTACAAGCCTAGGGGGGGCTCCGGATGAAGAGAAGGCTAGTTAGGTGTTTCTTGGGGATTAGCCTCGGATATGTTATTATATTAGGTGCCCTATTTTACTGGCAACTGTTCGCGAACATGGGACAACATCCGTCCAATCCCCGTTACTACCAGATGTTCCGGGAAGAACGGGGAGCAATTTTAGATCGTCATGGGGAGTTTTTAGCCTACTCCAATCAGAGAGAAGAGGTTTTCACCCGGGTGTATGCAACCCCATCCTTATCCCATGTGGTTGGTTATTTCCATCAGCGCTATGGTCTTACTGGCTTAGAAAGACTATATCATGAAGATTTGTTGCGAGGGCGCTGGTTGCATACTACCATCGATTTGCAACTCCAAACTTTTGTAGAGGAAATGTTGGCGGGACGAGAAGGAGGCGTAATAGTTCTTAAACCGAACACTGGTGAGGTTTTAGCCTTAGTGTCGTCCCCAACTGTAGATGGCAATTCATTAGACCAGTCTTGGTCAGATTATCTGGGGGATCAGCGAAGTCCTTTCTTGAATCGGGTTACTCAGGGTTTGTATCCTCCTGGTTCTTTGATTAAACCAATTATCTATGGTGGTGCCTTAGAACAAAAGTTGGCAGAACCTAACAAAATTTGGACAGACCGGGGCATCTTGCAGATTCAAAATCGGGTCCTTAGTAACTATAATGGTAAGGCCTTAGGGGTCATTACAACTGATCAAGCGTTAGCCTATTCATCTAATGTGGTTTTCGCCCAGCTAGCCATGGATTTGGGTGAGGAGCTTTTAGGGTACTTGTCTAAATTTGGTTTAGGATTTCAAACTAATTTTGAACTAAGTGTCAAAGGGGGATTTGTTCCTCCCAAGGCTTCTGCACCATTTACCCTGGCCCAATTAGGTATTGGGCAGGGGGAATTACTAGTAACCCCTTTGCAGATGGGAGTTGTAGTGGCAACGATTGCTAACCGAGGTGTAATGATGCAACCCTACCTTGTGCAAGAATTGCGGGGAGGCTTGCAAATGCGCCAAATTTCTCGCCCACGGGTTTTAGGTGAAATCTTGCCGGAGCACGTTGCTTTGTCTCTTCGGGATGCCATGGTTTTGACAGTTCAGGAAGGAACAGCCCAGGGAGTAGCACACTTAGATTTAGATTTAGCTGCTAAAACTGGAACTGCACAGGTTGGGCAAGGTCAGGATCATTCTTGGTTCATGGGTTTTGCCCCAAGTCACCGCCCTGAGGTGGCGGTGGTAGTCTTAATTGAGCATGGGGGCTCAGGTGGTGCAGTAGCTACACCGTTAGGGGCTAAAATCATCGCCAAGGCGCTGGAGCTTGGGGAAAGTGAGAAAGGTAAAAGGTGAGACCATGATTGGGGAAATATTGGTCAATCGATATGAGATCTTAGAAAAAATCGGCGATGGGGGCATGGCTTTGGTTTATAGTGCCAAGGACCATCTCCTTAATCGGATTGTGGCTGTGAAGGTTCTTAGGGATCAATTTGCCCACGACGAACAATTTGTGGAGCGCTTTCGCAGAGAAGCCCGCTCTGCCGCGAGTTTGTCCCACCCCAACATTGTGAACATTTATGACGTTGGTGAAACAGGACAAAACCATTTTATCGTCATGGAATACGTGCAAGGAAACAACCTTCATGATTTAATCCGGACTCAGGGACGGTTTTCTCAAGATTTTATCGTTGATGTAGGCAAGCAAATCGCCATGGGTTTGGCCCACGCCCACTATCACGGTATTATTCACCGTGATATTAAACCACATAATATTCTAATCACTGATGAAGGTCGGGTAAAGGTTACAGACTTTGGGATCGCCCAAGCTATGTCCGCCACTAATTTGACCCAAACAGGGATGGTTTTAGGTTCAGTACACTATTTTTCTCCAGAACAGGCCCGAGGGGTCAATGTCCAGGCCTCCAGTGATCTTTATTCACTTGGAATTGTTCTGTATGAAATGATCACTGGCTTACAACCGTTTAGGGCAGATTCGGCAGTGGCCATCGCTTTAAAACAAATTCAAGAACCACCAGCTCCTTTACGGAATTACGCGCCTGATTTGGATAGTGAGTTAGAAGATTTGGTGTTAAGGTTATTAGCCAAAGAACCACAGCAAAGACCCGCAAGCGCCGAGGAAGTGGTGCGAATCTTTCAGCGCATTGAACGACGCTTAGATGCGGATGGTGAGGAGCAGGTAGATGCAACCATGCCCCTGCCAGCACTCAAATGGGGATGGAAGGGAGGCTTTGGCTTGAAAAAAGGTAAGCAGCAGAATAAGCAACTAAAAAAGCAGCCAAAGAAGCAGCAAAAGCAACAAAAATCGGGGAGATCTAAATTTACTTTGGTCTTAATTCTACTTTTAATTCTTGGTGGAATTGGCTTTGGTTTAGTGCGTTTGATTCCCCTCCTTTTATTCCCCGATGATGTGCGCGTTCCTAACGTAGTGGGGATGTTTGAGCTAGAGGCCCAACGCACTTTACGGGAATCAGGACTAATTCTAAAGGTGGAACGGACTGTTTTTGATAATGAAGTTCCCGCGGGCTATGTGATTAGCCAAGATCCTTTAGCAGGTCGTTCAGTAAAGCAACAAAGAGAAGTATCTGTGTGGGTGAGTAAGGGCACAGAGGAAGTGGAAATGCCTAGCGTGATTGGCTTGGCCCCTAGGGAAGCGCGCCTAACCCTCACCCAATCTGGTTTTGTTTTAGGTTCAGAAACGGAAGTCTTTGATCCGGATGTGGGGCCTAACACAATTTTGGAGCAATGGCCCGAGCCAGGAGAGATTGTGGCCAAGGGAACGGCAGTTAATCTAGTAATTAGTAAAGGGCAAAGGGCGATTGTCTCCTTCCCCTTGCCAGATTTTAGAGGGCAAGATTTCGATGCGGTAAAGACCCGCCTTGGGGAATTAGGTTTAGTTTTAGGTAATTCTTGGCCAGAAAATAGCACAGTCTATAGGGCAGGTCAAGTTATTGAACAAAATCCTTCTGCAGGCACAGAAGTGCAACAGGGCTGGAAAATTGACTTTGTTTATTCACAGGGACAACCACAACCTGGTCCCTTGCCCCAAACGAATCAGGAGTTAAGGGAGGAACCACAGTGGACCCATGAGAACTTATGGAAGACTCTGGAGGTAACGGTTAACGTACCTAATGGTCCAGATCAAGAAGTGGTAATATTAGTGATTGACGATTTTGGTGCCCGAGAAGTCTATCGGGAAACCCATAAAGGAGGTACCCGGGTAGTACGCACTGTACAAGGACGAGGTGATGGTGCCCAGTTACAAGTTTACATTGGGGCCAAGCAGTTCTTGGATCAGAAGTTTCCGGATTGAGATGGAACAAGGAATTATTCTTTCAGGTGTTGGTGGGACTTACACAGTTCAGACAGACCAGGATATTCTTCTTTGTACGCTGCGCGGTCGCTTGCGCCTCGCAGAGGAGCGGGTGTTAGTAGGGGATCGGGTTCAAGTATCTAGAGATGGGGAACGGGGAGTAGTAGAAGAGATCCTTCCTAGAAACAGTGAACTGAAAAGACCCCCTATTGCTAATATTGATCAGGTAGTCGCGGTTTTTGCAGTGCAAAATCCTTTACCTAGTCTGATTTTGCTTGATCGCATTTTAGTGAATGCTGAATTAGCCAATCTGCCTGCTATGATCGTCTTTAATAAGGGTGATCTAAACCAAGACAAAGCGGAAGAATTGCAAGAAATGTATGGAAGTATTTCTTACCCTACCTTAATTACCAGTGCCAAAGGTGGGTTAGGTTTAGAAGAATTGTCTAGTCTACTCCATGGAAAAATTAGTTCTTTGGTGGGTCCTAGCGGAGTTGGGAAATCTTCTCTACTTAACGCTTTAGACCCTAGTCTGAATTTGGAAACACAGGAGGTTAGCGCAAAAGTACAAAGGGGTAGACATACAACCCGTAGTGTGCAACTTCTACCCCTAGCCAATGGTTATGTGGCTGATACCCCAGGGTTTTCCCAGCTCGC
>JAAZLB010000373.1 GCA_012799535.1 Bacillota bacterium
GCGAGACATTGAAGAGTTAAAAATCGTGTCTTGCCACTTAGGTAATGGGGGAAGTATCGCGGCTGTAGCTGGTGGTAAATCCATTGATACTTCTATGGGCTTTACCCCGTTAGAGGGTCTCATGATGGGTACTCGCAGTGGTGATATTGACCCAGGTGCCATCTTTTATATCATGAAAAAGGAAAATCTTGCCCTCCACGAAATCGATTCCATGCTCAATAAACACTCTGGCCTTTATGGAATTGCCGGTGCCAGTGATATGCGGGATATTGAAAAAGGTATTGCGGAAGGAGATAAACTCTGTTCAATCGCCTTTGACATTTACGAATACCGTATTCGCAAATACATCGGTGCTTATGTGGCCGCGATGGATGGAGTAGATGCCATTGTCTTTACTGCAGGAATCGGGGAAAATACTCCTGCCCTCCGCACTGCCCTCTGTGAGAATTTGAGTTATCTAGGCATTGAGATCGATCCAGAGTTGAATAAATTACGGGGTCAGGATTTGGAAATTTCTACCCCCCAATCAAAAGTAAAAGTGTTTGTAATTCCCACTGACGAAGAGTTAGTGATTGCCCGGGATACCGCGGCCATTGTCTAAACGAACCTTGAGCTAAAAAAAGCTACTGCCCGCAGGCAGTAGCTTAATTTGTAAAACGATGACTTCCAATAGTAATTTTAGCCGGACGGCTATGCATGAAACGATCTGATGATTGACGGGGATTGAAAAAGTAGAGAGCTCCCCCCGTAGGATCATGTCCATTTAAAGCTTCTAAGGCTGCCCTTCGTGCACTTTCGTTAGGGGTCATATAAAAGCTTCCGTTACGAATTGGTTGAAAAGCGTTGTTTTGGAACAGGACACCTCGCAAAGTATTAGGAAACTGGGGACTTAAAATGCGGTTAATAATCACAGCACCTACTGCCACTTGTCCTATATAAGGTTCGCCTCTCGCCTCTGCATAAATCATTTGGGCTAACCATTCTACCTCTTGGTTAGAAAGGTAGATGCCTACTGGATAATATTTTAGTAAATCTGTGGGCACAGCTAAACGTTGACCCACTCGAATCACCTCAGAATCGAGATGGTTCAAGTGCATAAGTTCTTGAACAGAAATGCCATAAGTAGCGGCAATCCAGTACAAACTATCCCCTGTCTGTACCTGGTAGGTAGCATAGGATTTATACTTCGGTTTAGGTGCTTCGACCACTTCAGGAATAGTTGTTTCAACTAGTTGCTCAACTGAGGATCCTTCCTCAAAAGCCGCAAGGCTTCCCCCGGTTACTGGTTCAGCGTCCACTACTTCGCGGGGCCCTTGGACCAGAGGTATTTGTAATAAAACCACGGCGACCAAACAACTAAAAACCAGAATGTTTAAGGTCCTATGTGGTTGTTGATCAAGCATATTGTCAACCTCTCTTTTAGAATAGTTGTACATGAATTATACTAGGAAAAGGACAAGGTGTCAATTTTACCCAAAGTCCTTTCTCCACGCTGTTTTTGCCCCTCATTATTGCAAATATATGTCAGAAATACTATACTTAAATAACGAAAGGAGGCCATGTCATTGAACATCTTTCGAGAAGTTTTAACCCCAAAACGAATTATCACCTTCACCATTATTGTGCTGTTTTTAGTCATTTTTTCCAAACAATTGGCCACCGCCTTACTGCCCTTTTTAATTGGTGTAGTATTCGCCCTCTTTTTAGAACCTTTAATTTCGTTTTTGGAAAAACGCCTCCGCTTTCCCAGAGGTTTAGCGGTCATAACGACTTTACTTGCAGTGGGTCTATTAACTTGGTACCTCCTCTTTTTGGTAATTGGAAAAATGATTAGCGAATTAATGGATCTAGCTACATTATTACCAATGTATCGAGAAATAATTACCAATTTGACCAATGATTTGCTGGGACAATTCGAGCGACTTAACGAAAGTTTGCCCCCCATTGTAAGCCTAAACATTCAACATAGCGTACAAGAATTCTTAGTTACCTTAGAAGCGGGTACGAAAGATTTGATTAATAGGGTGCTCGCTACCTTCACTAGCCTACCGGTATTTATTGTAGTAAGCTTGGTCAGTTTAGTTTCTACATTCTTCATCGCCAGGGACAAAGATCTGATCCTAGATACCCTCATGCGCTTTGTACCACCACGGATGCGCGATCAAGTAGGAGAAACAAGGAAATTGGTGGCAATTGACCTTATTGGATTCATAAAAGGTCGATTACTTATGCTGATCTTAGCAACTTTACTCGCTGGTGTGGGGCTTTTTCTGATTGGTACACGTTATTGGCTATTAATGGCCATTGCCATTGGTATTTTAGACAACATCCCAGTTGTGGGACCAGGAATCATCTTTACTCCTTGGGTCGCAGTAAGTGTGATAATTGGTGATGTGGATCGGGCGGTTTATTTAACCATCCTCTACTTCGTAATCTTTTCCGTCCGCCAACTGGCGGAACCCAAAATTATGGGCGATTCGGTGGGAATTCACCCCCTAATCATGCTCTTGGCAATTTACGGTGGTGTAGTGTTCTTTGGAGTGTTAGGTATCTTCATTGGACCTGTTCTAGCCATCTTAATCCGAGCCGCGACTTTATCGGGACTATTCAAAATACCACCTTATTCCGAGTGAAACCTGACCCACTCCCCCTTAGTATACAAGGGGGTTTTTTATTACATACTAAAGGTAATCTTTCAAGAAGGAGAACTGGCATGATCTCTCTACCCTTTAGTGTCACTTTACTTTCTCTGTTAACCCTTCTGGTCTATTTAGGATTTGGTCAGAGGGTTTTAGATCGTATGCGTCTAAACAGCTCCACCGCCCTACTTATCCTTGGACTTATGATCATTGGGCATTTTTTACCTACTGTACCCCTCGGGGCAAATCTAGCCCTCAACCTTGGGGCTCTAGTTCCCCTTGGTGTTGTCCTCTATCTCTTATTGACCACATCGAATCAAGAACAACAACGAGCCCTCTTGATCAGTGCGCTTACAGCCCTGTTTATTGTCC
>JAAZLB010000374.1 GCA_012799535.1 Bacillota bacterium
GCGGATGGGGATCAACCGGCGTACCACAATGGTGTAACTAAGATTTTTGCAGATCAAGGGGCTCAGGTCACCTTGATTAAGATCCAAAGGCTTAACCATCAATCCTTACATTTCGATTCCCATTATATCGATGCTAATCCCTACTCCAATGTTCGCTACTTACAAGTGGAACTGGGAAGTAACTTTGCGATCACGAACTATCTGGCCAATTTAAAAGAAAACGCCACGGCAACTGTTGATGGAATGTATCTAGGTGATGGGGAAAGAACTCTTGATCTTAGCTATCAAATGATTCATAGAGGTTATAGAAGTACTAGTGATATCTTAGTCAAGGGTGCCCTTAAAGATCGATCCCGCAAGATATTTCGTGGTACCTTAGATTTCAGACGTGGTGCCCATTTATCGACTGGTAACGAAGAAGAATCTGTCCTTTTACTTGATCCAACAGTAAAATCGGACGCGGTGCCCCTTTTGCTATCAGAGGAGGACGATATCCAAGGAGGCCATGCGGCTAGTGCAGGAAAAGTGGATCCAGATCAGCTATTTTATCTTATGACTAGGGGTTTAAGCGAACAAGAGGCCACCCAGACAGTTGTCAAGGCATCTTTTCAGCCTATCATAGATGAGTTGCCCTCGGAGCTCCGAAGGGATATTCAAGACGACATAAAGCGGAGGTTGGTGGCGGAAAATGTATGATGTTCAAGCAATACGCCAAAAATTTCCCACCTTACAACAGCAAGTGAACGGGAAACCTTTAATCTATTTTGATAACGCAGCCACAACCCATACACCTATGGAGGTTTTAGATGCGGTCAGAGATTACAAGGAGCGCTTTAATGCTAATCCTCACCGTGGCGCCCATTATCTCGGTATTCAAGCGACGGAACTTTATGAACAGGCTAGGGAGAAGGTGGCGGCATTCATTAACGCCCCTTCGCCCCAAGAAGTGATCTTCACTAAGAATGCTACAGAGGCACTCAATTTAGTGGCCTATTCCTACGGCTTCAGCCAGATCCAAGCGGGGGATGACATAGTTCTCTGTATTTCGGAACACCACAGTAATCTAGTGCCTTGGCAGAGGGTAGCCAAACTGAAAGGTGCCACCCTGCGTTACTTGTATCTAACGGAAGATTACACCCTAGATTGGGAAGAGGTTAGGGAGGTAATCACAACCAAAACAGCTCTATTTGCTATTGCCCAAATGTCCAATGTTCTAGGAACCATCTATCCTATAAGGGAATTGGTGGCCTATGCCCATCAGCAAGGGGCAGTAGTGGTAGTGGACGGGGCCCAGAGCGTTCCCCATCTAAAAACAGACGTACAGGAATTAGAAGCGGATTTCTTCGTCTTTTCTGGCCATAAGGTATTTGCTCCCATGGGTATAGGGGTCTTGTACGGAAGACGAGAACTTTTGGAATCCATGCCACCATTCTTAATGGGTGGAGAAATGGTGGAGTATGTACAAGAGCAAGAAACCACCTTCAATGACATACCCTATAAGTTTGAAGCAGGAACTCCTAATGTGGAGGGAGCAGTGGGACTAGCGTCAGCCATCGACTTTTTGGCAGGCACTAGTTGGGAAGCAATCCAAGAACACGAAGAAAAGCTAACTAGATATGCCCTTGAGCGATTACAAGAAGTTCCTCACCTCAAAATCTATGGACCACAGGCAGGGAGGACTGGGCGGGGCCCAGTCATAGCCTTTACGATAGACGGGTGCCACCCCCATGACGTGGCTACAATTGTGGATCAAGATGGCATTGCCTTAAGGGCCGGTCATCACTGTGCACAGCCTTTGATGAACTATCTTAAGGCCCCTGCCACTTCTAGGATTAGTTTTAGCTTGTATAATACCAAAGACGAGATTGATGTGTTGATTAATAGTCTCCAAGGTGTGAGGGGGTGGTTGGGTTATGAATCTTAGTTCGCTATATACAGAACTAATTTTGGAGCATAGTCGCAACTGCGAAAATAAAAGACACCTAGAGTGTGCCACTTGTTCTAAACGGGGGCATAATCCCAGTTGTGGTGATGACATTACCATCGAACTTCTGATGGAAGATGGAAAAATCGTTGATGCAGCCTTTACCGGTAGTGGCTGTGCCATCTCTCAAGCTTCAACTTCTATGATGATTGATCTAGTAAAGGGGCGTTCGGCGGAAGAGGCAGAAGAACTCTCCCAGATCTTCTTGGGGATGATCAAGCGAGAAATTAAAACGGAAGAAGAACTAGAACTTCTTGAAGAGGCCATCGCCTTTCAAAACATTTCTAATATGCCAGCACGGGTGAAATGTGCTGTTTTGGCCTGGCATACCCTCACCGAAGCAATTCAGGAAGCAAACCTCCACTCTTAGAGAGGGTAAAACATTGGTCTTGACAAACTAATGGTTGTTAGTTACGCTAAAGCTAACAATCGTTAGTTTGTTTGCGTTAGAGGGTTTTTAAGACAAGGGGAGAGGTAATTGACAACCAAAGACAGAATAATCTATGAAGCTTTATCATTGTTCTCTATACACGGCTATGAGGCAGTAACAATCAGGCAGATTGCCTCAGCTGTAGGGATTAAAGAAAGCTCTGTGTACAATCACTTTGAGAATAAGCAAGATATTTTAGATACTATTGTCCGAGAGACTATAAAACGATATGAGAAAGTGTTACAAGAGTCAAACGTACCAAGAGTGGAAGAACCTGATGTTTCAGGATTATACGATAGTATTTGTGACGAAGATTTCTACCAGATATGCACCGATATTTTTCTCTTTTATCTCAAAGATGAGTACATTTCTAAACTCAGGCGACTCTTAACTATTGAGCAGTACAGTAATCCTGAATTAGGAAAAACCTTCAAAACCATCTTCATTAATAATATCCTAGAAAATCAGGCTAAGGTTCTCCAGAAGTTTATTGACTCAGGGCGATTCATTCCTGGGGATGCCTACACTATGGCTTTGCAGTTTTATGCCCCGGTGTTTTTATTACTTTATAAATATGACAACGACCATGAAAACGAAGAGCAGGCTATCGCGGAACTAAGAAGTCATGTTAGTCAGTACAATGCTTTATACAAAGCAGATAACAAGAGGTAATGGTCTAATAGGGGTGAAGGACGATTGATAAACATAGAGCCGCTTACGTTTCCAAGCTGACGAACAGATCGAAAACACTCCATTGGAGCAAATCCTTGTGGAGCTTCTTTTGCTCGGTGTTTTGGGGAGGGGTGGGGCCTACACACGTCAGCATGGAGCGCTTAGTAGAGAAAATACTCTAACTGGGATAGAGATGGAGGAGTGTTCTTTATGGAATTCGGAAGTTTACTCAGAAAACGGGCTTCACTTTACTTGGCATTTGTGTATGGTTTTGTCCTGATTGACTTTGGTTCTAGATTTTTTCTTCTGAGGCCTTTGAAGTTGTTCAGCTTTTTCCCCTTGTTGGCGGCCTTGCTGACGCGAAGGATCACCAAAGACAAATCTCCATGGCTACTCAGACCGAATTTCAGAAAGTCTTGGAAAACGTACTTGCTGGCTGCGTTTGTACCCAGTCTATTGATCTTCTTTAGTGCGATGCTCTACTTTTTTATCTTCCCTGCCCACCTAGATCTATCTGCATCGAGACTGATCGATACTTATAGCCAATTCGGTATGCCTACCGACTTGCCACATACAGTTGAGTCTGTGATCACATTGGGGATGGTAGGTGTTTTCCTTTCACCCTTTATTCTTCCTATTATTCTTTTTGCTTTAGGTGAAGAAGTGGGTTGGAGGGGCTATTTTTTGCCCATTTTGCTTCAGTTGATGAGTGAGCAAAAAGCCATCCTGCTCAGTGGTTTGCTGTGGGGGATAGGTCATGCTCCGTTAGTGTATCTTGGTCTGAACTACGGTTTTGGATATCCTGGTGCACCCTATTTGGGTATAGTGGCAATGACCTTGTTCTGTGTTGTCTTAGGGATTTGGTTAGCCTATGTCACCATAAAATCCGAAAGTGTGATTCCTGCAGCGATTTTGCACGGGTCTATCAACTTCATTGGAGAGTTTCCTGCACTCGTAGCCATTACAGGTATCAATCCCCTCATTGGCCCCA
>JAAZLB010000375.1 GCA_012799535.1 Bacillota bacterium
GAGGATGTGGGAGGTAAGAAGTATGCAAATTGCTTTAACAAAAAAATTGGCGGATGCAATAAAAAACAAGCCACCGGCCGGGCAAGAAGATCTCAACCCCTTATTTACTTGGACAGCAAATTGGACTAATGTGTACCAAGACGGAGCCGACGATTTATTGATCCTAGTAAACAACGCAACCCGCTTTGTAGCGGCAGTCTATCCCTTCGGAAAAAAAGATCTAGAACAGATAGAGCAAATAATGATAGATGCCATCAGAAATACTTTGCTTGCCTTTAATTTTAATCCGGAAATGGTCAACGAATATTTCCACTTAGCGGGGGAAGTAAAGTTCAGCCGCAACAGTAGCAGAGCAGCAGCATCCTGGGTAAGCAAAGCGGGACTTGACTGCGCCATCGTTATTGGAAATACACTAACTGACAGTACCCTTCACCCCAAAGACACCCTCGCCCGGACAGTTAATTATTGGTCCGTGAGCTTACCGAACAAAAAGGGTGAAGGCGTGCCGTATCAAGAAATGTCCCGGGCACTTGCCAAACTAACAAAACAACCAATCTACTCTTACCGCGCCTTTGAACTGTTAGTAACGCTTGATTTAGAAACCTATAAAGCAGAACGAAGACTAATTGTTCCGGCCTCCATCGACTTCTTTCGCTTACACGAAGTCCTTCAATCTGTATTTAATTGGGACAACTGCCATCTTTACGACTTTACTATTCCAGGAGCAGATCCTTATAGCCCCCTTCACCGTCTTGTTCCCTTTGAAGACGATCTAGAATATGATCCAAGCGCCACTTTACTAAACGATCACAAATTGCAAGACTTTCTTCCAAAATACAAAGAGCTGATCTACACCTACGATTTCGGTGATAACTGGGAACACCGGATCCGCTTAGTCAAAGTGCTAGACGAATACAGTGAAGAATCTCCTTTCTTATTGGCAGCGAAGGGTAAAACACCTCCGGAAGATGTGGGGGGCATACCCGGTTTTCTTTATTTTTTAGAGGTGCTGCAAGACCCACAGCATCCTGAACACACCGCATGGAAAGAATGGGCAGGGTATTGGGATCCGGAATTGTTTGAATGGGAAAAGAAACCACGGCTTGTGTGGTGAGTATTGTTTAGTACCATCTAATCATTTGGAGAAGAACGTAAGGCAAATTGTTCTAAAGGGGTAGAATAAAAGACGATTAAAGTAAATTACGCAGTAGCATATGCGTGCAGGAACATTATATTGATTTTTAAGGACCGATCGTACTAAACTTCGTACTAAGGCCATAGGTTTACTAAAACTGCTTGCCCAAGGTGAACGAGATCTGGAGCAAGATCGGGTTACAAGTCGAGAAGAATTTTTCTCTGAAATGGATTCTTATTTTGAAAGATACAAAAAAGATGAAGGATGACCTTAAAGTTTTCCGGACTCGCGTTGCCATGTGTGATTTACGGCAAATTTTAGATTACATTGCCACAGAAGATTTAGCTGCAGCAGAAGGTACTTACAGATTAATTCGTCATCAAATTGAAAATCTACAAACCTTACCTGAACGAGGAAAGGTTGTCCCCGAATTACAATTTCATGGTGTTTCACTCTATCGCGAATTAGTTATAGTGCCGTGGCGTAGTAATTTATCGGAAAGTGGAAGATAAAGTGGTGATTTTTGCGGTAATTGATGGTAGAAGAGATGCCACCGATATCTCGCTAGAAAGACTCTTAAACACTTGAAAGGGGTCTGTCCCCAATGTTATAAGCAACTCCATAAAAAATCGGTGTGCCCGTAATCCTAAACCTTCACATAAGAAGGTGAAAAAGTCACGATACTACTTGACACACTAGCGAAGGGATGTGGGGTAAGTAGCTAATCCTATTTTATGGTATACTAAAACAAAGGAATGCAGTTTGGGAGGCGGGGACCGTGCAAAAGGTAAATTATCCTGAGTTTCGGCGCTTAATCACATTTGCCGATCAGGACAAAAGAATCCAAGCCTTGTTTTTGATTGGTTCTTATGGAACCTCCCATTATAATGCTCTAAGTGATTTGGATTTTGGTTTGCTCACTACCGAGGTTTTACCTGTTTCGGAGCAACTTGCCTTTTCCGCAGCCTTTTCTGACATTCTAAAAGATGATCGTGTGGATTTGGTTTTTCTCAATAGCTCTTCACTGCCTCTACAGTATAAAATCCTTGAAGAGGGCCGGCTCCTATATAGTAGGGACAATGAATTTTTAGCAGATTTCGTGGAAATAGCAATCAAACGTTATTGCGATTTTTCTATCTTTCTAAACCAATTCTATAAAGATTACGACTATGGTTTGCGAAAGGAGTTTTTGTAATATGGTTGATCTTGAGCGGATTCGAGCAAAAATACAGGTTATCCAAGATGAGTTAGCTAAACTAGACCAAATTGCAAAATACGATTA
>JAAZLB010000376.1 GCA_012799535.1 Bacillota bacterium
ACCACAGAAAGGACGGAGCATCGTGAAAGTTGCCATTAGTATGTGCTGTTTACATGATCGCTTTGTACTGGGAGAACTAAACAATGTGTCCTTTTTAAAGTATGCGGCTAGTCTTGCAGTAGATGGTGTGGAGCTTTGTGATCAGTATTTAACGAATTTTGGAGAGTTAGAAAAGGTGTGCCAGGTTTTAGAGGAGACGGGATTAGAGGTGGCTTGTTATGCTTTAACTCAGCACTTGGAAAAGCCAGAAGCTTTAATGCGTGGGATCGAGAATGGTTTACAATTAGGTACTTCTTGTATCCGCATCTCTGAGCCATTTGTGGGATTGCCTGAAATCCTTCCTTACCTAGAGGAAGCAGAACTAACCTTGTGCCTAGATCAAGGGAGGCTGCCTCTTAGTATAGATAGTCCGTATGTGAAAAGCACTTTCCACATGGCGGACTTTTTTCTCCTAGGGGAACGTCCTCACTCTAAGGTAGGTCATGTGCGGGCTAGTGACTTGCGTTTAGCAGATTCTCATGAAAAGTCCCGTAGTGTCCGGGGCCAAGATGGAGAGCATTATGTAGGTAGTGTACTCGGCTTAGGTCTAGTGGAAGTGGAAGCTATTATTCGGGCCTTATGGGAACAAAATTATACTGGCTGGATCTCGGTAGATTTCTCTGGTTTAGAAAATCCTCTCTTTGGTTTAGAGGCTAGTTTGAAGAATTTAAGGCACTATCTCCGGGAGCTCTAGATACTAGCAGGTTAATCTTAGAGCCTTAGCGAAGTAGCTCTAATAAGTTATTTCGTTAAAGGAGAAGGATTCATGGGTTTTATTAACGAGAAGGATATTGTGTTGTTCCAAGGAGATAGCATTACAGATACAGGCAGAGATCGGACTCGATCCCAGTCTTTAGGTATCGGTTATGCTAATTTAGTGGCTAGCTGGTATTCTGCTTTGTACCCTGAACAGGACGTCCAATTCTTAAACCGGGGCATTAGTGGTAATCGGGTGCGGGATTTAGAGGCGCGCTGGGATCAAGACTGTATAGATTTACAACCTAATGTGCTTTCCATTATGATTGGCATAAATGATTGTTGGCGTCGTTTTGACCGCAATGATCCTACTTCAACTGAAGAGTATGCTGCAGGCTATGAGCGCCTCTTAACTAGAGTAAAGCAGGAGACTTCAGCTAAATTGATTCTGTTAGAACCATTTTTAGTGCCAGTCAAACCTGAATTAAAGTACTGGCGAGAGGATTTGGATCCTAAAATCCAAGTGGTGCGGGAATTAGCTCGCGAATTTGACGCCCTCTATGTACCCCTAGATGGCCTTTTTGCCCAGGCCTGTGCGAGGCAGAAGCCTAGTTACTGGGCACCTGATGGTGTGCACCCTTCCTATGCAGGGCATGGACTTATTGCCCGAGCTTGGTTACAAGCTATTGGGGCGAATATATGAAAGTAGATTAAAAAACCCCCGTTCCCGGGGGTTTTTTATTGGGCTCTTTAACTTTCTTAACTAAGGGCTTTAGCGATCTCCCCAAGATTTTCCAGAACAAAATCGGGCTTAATCTCAGAGTTCTCCAGATCCTCTCGTTGAGTTTCACCACTTAGTACTAGGATACTGTTGATTCCAGCAGCTTTGCCCATGGCAATATCTGTGTAGAGCCGATCACCGACCATAGCCACTGTATGGGGGTCTTCTAACCCGTACTTGGCTTGCAAAGCCTCCACCATTTGGGGATAGGGTTTCCCAATTATTTTTGGCTCAACACCTGTGGACGCGGTAATCAGGGCAATCATAGCACCGCAATCAGGGATTGGTCCTTCAGGAGTAGGGCAGTTGAAATCAGGGTGAGTGGCAATGAAGGGCACTCCTTTACGGATAAAATCACAGGCGATGCGCAACTTCTCATAGGTTAAGGTCATGTCAAAACCTAAAACAATAGTTTCAGGATCCTTGTCAGTTAGAATAAAGCCTGCTTCCGTAAACTCCTCTTCTAGGGCTGGTGTACCTACTAAGTAGAGCTTCTTAGGATAATTGTATTTTTTCAAATAAAAGATGGTGGCTTGCCCTGCAGTAAATACTTGGTCCGCAGTGATGTTAACCCCCATTTTTCTAATCTTCTCCACATAGTAGTTGCCATTTTGGGATGAGTTATTGGTTACAAACACAAAGCGTTTACCAAGCCTCTCCATGGTTTCTACAAAAGGAATTGACCAGGGAAAGAGGTGGTCTCCTAAATAAAAGGTCCCATCTAGATCAAGTAGATAGGTTTCAATGGTGTGTAATTGCTTCATAATGTCCCTCCAAAAAGATTCTTCTGGCACTCTCTTTCTCCATTGGGAGGTGATTACCTCCAAGTTTTTTAGGGGGAGGTATTTTTAATATCGCGGTGAATTAACTGTGCATAGATGTGGAAGGGGAGAAAGATGAGAGATAAATTACAGCTCCTACGGGAAAACATTAGTAAGGTGATTATCGGTAAAGAAGAGGTTACAGACCTATTATTAACCACCCTTTTAGCCCGGGGTAACTGTCTAATTGACGATGTACCTGGGGTGGGCAAAACTAAATTGGCAAACGCCCTCGCCCGCTCCTTAGGAATAGATTTTAAGCGTATTCAATTCACTCCTGATTTGCAACCTGCGGATATTACCGGGATTTATTTTTATAATCAAAAAGACGGAGAATTCCAGTTTAGGCCAGGCCCTGTCTTTACAAACATTTTGTTGGCAGATGAGATTAACCGAGCGGTACCTAGAACGCAGTCAAGCCTACTAGAGGCCATGGAAGAACAGCAAGTAAGTATTGAAGGTACAGTTTTTTCTCTAGCTAGTCCCTTTTTGGTGATTGCTACCCAAAACCCCTTAGAACTAGAGGGGACATTTCCCTTGCCAGAGGCTCAGCTAGATCGCTTTTTATTGAAAATTCAAATGGGTTATCCTA
>JAAZLB010000377.1 GCA_012799535.1 Bacillota bacterium
AACGCCTCACTCTAAAGTAATCGATTTCTATAATTAATATAGCATAACCTTCCTGTTTTTGTCTAGCATTGTTTTTTATTTACCCTACCTTTACTATCCAACCACTAAATGTGGTGTTCTCTTAGTCAACATTACACTTATTATCGCCCTAAGGGCAAAAATAAAGTAATCGATTTCTATTATTCTAAAGTACTGCTTAGCTTGGGGAGCGAAATACAGATCTACCCGATACCACCGTTTCTTGGATGGTCACTTTGCTGTCTCGCTTAGGATCATAGTGGAATAACGTCAAATGGGCGGGGCTTCCCACTTTTAAACGGCCCATTGCTGACTCATTCATTACAGTGGCAGGACGAATGGTGATCGTATCTAACGCTTCTGCTAAATCCATATCTGTATACTTAATGGCGTTGACTATACCCATTGCCAACGACGCGGCTGAACCCGCTAAGATAGTTGGATTTTCCGCAGTATGCAGTAGTCCCGTCTCTGTAAGAACGACCTTGCCACCGATCAAGCTTGTGTATTCTCCTGGCGCCATACCACCAAACTGGGTGCAATCACTGACAAAAATTGTCTTCTCACCCTTAACCCGGGTCATGGCTTTCAACACTTTCGGTGAGAGATGATGCCCATCAGGAATAAAAGTAGCCCATAAACGATCGTCAGCAAGCTGATTCCAGATGTAGTTTGGATGACGGGGAAGTATAGGTTGGGAACCGTTTCCTAGATGGGTACTCAGTGTAGCACCTGCTTTGACCGCTGCATCTAGCTCTTCTTCTGTAGCCATGGTATGGCCAATGGCCACAATGATCCCCTGCTCAGTAAGCTTTTCGATAAAACCGACTGAACCTACTCGCTCTGGAGCTAAAGTCACCATCCGTATTAATCCCTGGGCCGCATCTTGCAATCTTTGAAACTCAACCCAGTCTGGGTCTCTCGTATACTCTCTAGGGTGGGCTCCCCTGCTACCATCCTCACTAGATAGATAAGGACCTTCCAGATGAATGCCTAAAATGGAGTCGCTAGCAAAGTGGGAGTCCTGGCAATATTGGGCGATTGCTGCTACAGCTTGTTGCATCCTGTTGTAATGACCAGTGATAATCGTAGGAAGGAATGTAGTAACGCCCTGGGCAAGGAGGGCTCTTGTTACGCCTTCAATATCTTCTAACGTGGTTGTTGCTCCATTAAGATCATATCCGCCAAAGCCATTGACTTGTAGATCAATCCAGCCCGGGGAAATCCAGGGCAGATGCTCAGCTTGTTTCGATTCAACATTGCGTATACTTGTAATCAGACCTTGCTCAGCTGTAATTTCCACCGCCTCGTTCGTTCCCGCAATTCTTCCGCACCATACCATTGTTCCCATTCCCCCTAGTAGTCAAAATTCACCATTGTAGTAATCGATTTCTTACCAAAGACAAACTTAAGACAAGCCTGGAGTTAATTCATACTGCTTTACCGAATGTCGTTTAATCAAACTAGGTTGCAATACCACATCATAAGAGGGTATATCGTCTCCCTTGATTTTGTCAAAAAGTAACTTACAGGCCATTTTACCCATTTCGTAATCTGGTTGCTTCACAGTCGTTAACGGTGGATGAATCATTAAGCCAAAGTCAATTCCGTCAAAGCCCATCACCGAAATATCCTGGGGAACACTGATCTCTTGAATTGAGAGCTCATTGATCACCCCAAAAGCCATCATGTCATTGCAGGCAAATATTGCTGTGGGGTGACTTTGAGACTTTAGAATTTTCCGCGCCAACCTCTTACCTATGTCGAAATCATAGACAGAAGTATAAAGACCCCCTGCATTGGACTCTTCCAAGATAGGCTCAAGCCCCGCCTCTTCCATGGCATCCACATATCCCTGATAGATGCTCTTGCGACTTGGGCGATCCAGTTTCGATGTAAGATAGACAATGTGGGTATGACCTTGTTCCAGTAAATGCTTAGTGCCAATGTATCCGCCTTTGCGGTAATCGAATTTGATTTGAGAAACATTTTCCTCTTCGAGGACTTGATCAATAGCTACAACATTCAAGCCCATATTAATGCAATTGCGCAGTAAGGTTCTATCTTCAGAGATCGAGGAGATAATTAGGCCCTTGATCTGCTTTTCCATGATGGTACGAATATATTCTTCTTCTAGTTTGGGATCATTCAACGAATTGCAGATAATGACCGTATGATCGTTCTGGCGGGCAATCTCCTCAATACCAAAAATGACAAACGAATAAAAAGGGTTAACAATCGAAGGAATAATTACACCAATGGTGGTGCTCTCATTTTTCTTCAATTGTTTGCCCAGCATATTGGGAATATAATTAACTTCTTCCGCAATCTGCCGAATCTTGTCCTGCAATTCTTGGCTAACTGGATAGTCACTATTACTTAGTACCCGGGAGACAGTCGCAGGTGATACATTCGCCATCACAGCAATATCATGGATAGTAACCGGTTTCTTCACTATTACTCTTCCTTTACCTCACGAACTATAAAAACGTTTACCAGTCAATTTTAACCAGCAGTGTTTCGCGCGTCAACACACCGCTTCTCACTGCTGCTAATACCATTGGACATACCCTGAAAAATCCCTGCAGAAAAGAGCTCCATTGTTGATATGTATATCCTCATGTCAAAACAATTTTAGGGGCAGTACCCATTTTTGTTGTCGACCTTTTCCTAGGTTTAAAGAGGAAGTGCCAAATATCCTGTAAGTATGGATTATTGGGTATTTACTTGAGAAATTAGGAGGGAATGTAATGAAAAGAAAGCTTGGGTTGTTGCTAATCGTACTAGTATTGCTCCTTTCATCCCAGATTGGCTATGGGCAAAAGGCGGATGAAGTTATCAAGATCGGTGTCTTTGAGCCAATGACTGGAGCTAACGCCGCTGGGGGCGAAATGACAGTTGAAGGAATCGAATTAGCCCGTGAAATCAAGGGAGAAGTTCTAGGCAGAAAGGTAGAAATTATAGTTGTAGATAACAAGTCAGATAAAGTGGAAGCTGCCAATGCTGTGTCTAGATTAATCGAAAAGGACAAAGTAGTGGCCATTATCGGTAGTTATGGTAGTTCCTTGTCTATGGCAGCAGGGGACATTGTCAAAAAGGCAGAGGTGCCTGCGGTGGGATGTTCCCCAACCAATCCGTTAGTTACCCTAAATAACGATTACTACTTTAGAGTGTGCTTTATCGATCCTTTCCAAGGAACTGTAATGGCCAGATATGCTGTGAACGAATTAGGGGCGAAAACTGCTGCGGTAATTCAAGATGTGACTCAAGACTACTCTGTGGGCTTAAGTAAATACTTCATTGACGCTTTTAGAGAATTGACTGGCGATAGAAATAGTATCGTAGAAGTATCCGCGTATAACACAGGGGATCAAGACTTTACAGCCCAATTGACCAATGTGAAGAATAAAAAGCCAGATATTATCTTCGCACCTGGAAATTACGGTGAGTCTGCACTGCTAATTAGGCAAGCTAGGGATTTAGGCATCGACGTTCCATTTCTCGGTGGGGACACTTGGGAAGCTCCAGAATTCTTAGCAATCGGCGGTGAGGCTGTAGAAGGAGCTGTATTTAGTACCCACTTTACTGCGGAAGCACCAGTCACAGAAGAATCTGGAGTATTTCTAGATGCTTACAGAAACAAATTTGGCAAAGAAGCTAATGCCTTTGCAGCCTTAGGCTACGATGCTTATATGGTAATCTTAGATGTGATTGAAAAGGCCGGTTCCGTTGACTCCCAAGCTATACGGAATGGGCTGGCCAAAGTAAAAGGGTTTGTAGGGGCAACGGGCATTATTACTTTAGATCAGAACGGCGACGCAGTTAAATCGGCTGTGATTAATAAGGTTGATGGGGCGAAGTTTGTTTATCTAACCACTGTAGAGCCTGATTAATTACAAGACAAAGGAGGGCGTGACGTGGGTGATTTTTCGATTCTTTTTCAACATTTGGCCAACGGCATTTCGCTAGGAAGTTTATATGCTTTAATCGCCATCGGTTACACCATGGTTTACGGGATTTTGCGGCTGATCAACTTTGCCCACGGCGACATCTTCATGCTTGGGGTCTATATCACCTTTTACGGAATACTCTACACGCCTATTCCTTGGTGG
Source organism: Bacillota bacterium (assembly GCA_012799535.1). Lineage (GTDB taxonomy): Bacteria > Bacillota > Limnochordia > Darwinibacteriales > Darwinibacteriaceae > UBA4996. Next base: position 4,131 of record JAAZLB010000377.1, read on the forward strand.
CTCGTGTTTCTAATTGCCCCGACAATTACAGGTTTTATCGGTCTACTTCTTGAAAAAATCGCCTATAAACCATTAAGGGAGGCTCCAAGGACCACCATTTTGATTTCCGCCATAGGAGCCTCGTTCTTTTTACAAAATCTCGGGATTGTCATCTTTGGGGGAAGGCCTCGGGCCTTCCCTGTTCCAAGAATATTGAACCGAGTTATAAAACTCGGTGGAGTTTCCATAAACGTAGTGGCCTTTATTATACCTACTGTAACCGTGTTATTACTGGTCGGGCTGAACTATTTCATCAACAAAACTAAAACTGGAATGGCCATGCGGGCACTAGCTAAGGATTATGAAACTGCTAGTTTAATGGGGATTGATGTGAACAAAATTATCTCCATTACATTCTTTCTAGGTTCCTTTTTAGCTGCTGTGGGAGGGATTATGTGGGGGGCTAGGTATCCTCAACTAATGCCCTTGATGGGTACAATGCCAGGGCTGAAAAGCTTTATAGCTGCAGTTATAGGAGGGATTGGCAATATAACTGGGGCAGTAATAGGTGGGTTCATCTTAGGATTAGGGGAAATCATGTTGGTCGCTTTGCTCCCTCGCTTAACCGGATACAGGGATGCTTTCGCCTTTGTTCTTTTGATTATTATTCTGTTAGTTAAACCTTCTGGCATCATGGGCGATAAAATTACAGAAAAGGTGTAAGCCATGAAAAGCAAAGGAAAGCCAAGTGTTATCTTGGTAGTTCTACTTATTCTGACCATAGTAGGGTTGTTTTTGGCAAGCAAGTTTCTAGACAGCTACAAAATTAGAATCATCACCCTTTCTGGCATTTACGTAACCTTAGGCTTGAGCATGAATCTGATCAATGGATTTACGGGGATGTTTTCGTTGGGTCATGCGGGTTTTATGGCCATAGGGGCTTACACCGTAGGGATCCTTACCATGCCCATTTCCATGAAAGAAATGAACTTTTTTATGCAACCGATTGTCCCCTGCTTAGCTAATGTGGAGTGGGGATTTTTGCCTGCTTTACTCGCCGCCGGCATCGTAGCAGGGTTAGCTGGCTTTTTGATCGGTGCACCAGTCTTAAGGCTTACAGACGATTACTTAGCCATCGCCACTTTAGGGTTTGCGGAAATCATTAGAGTGGTTTTTACTAATACCCAATCCCTTACAAATGGAGCTCTAGGATTGAAAGGAATACCCAACTACACAAATATCTGGTGGAGTTGGGGAGTAGCTTTTGTCACCATCTGGTTCATGGCCTTTTTAATTAGGGGAAGCTACGGTAAAGCTTTTCTAGCCATTAAAGAAGATGAGGTTGCAGCTAGATCCATGGGCATCAATCTGTTCAAACATAAGGTGATGAGCTTTTCCTTTGGCTCATTTTTTGCTGGAGTTGCAGGAGGGCTTTTGGCGGCCTTACTAGGGACTATCGATCCTAACATGTTTCGAATCACCCTGACGTTTAATATATTGCTCATCGTAGTCTTAGGTGGTTTAGGCAATATCGGGGGCACTGTAGTTTCCGCCGTAGTAGTCACAGTGATGATGGAAGCACTGAGATTCTTAGATGAATCAATTAATTTAGGGTTCATCCAACTCAAAGGTATACCAGGCATGAGAATGGTTGTTTTTTCAATGATTCTAATTTTAGTAGTGCTGATTAAAAGAGAAGGATTGCCTGGAAAAACCAAAAGGGTGTGAGCGACCATGTTGAAAGTCGAAAATTTAACCATGAAATTCGGGGGAGTTACAGCTTGTAATAATTTTAGTGCTGAGATCAAAAAAGACCAAATTGTGGGCTTAATCGGACCCAATGGAGCCGGCAAAACCACCATTTTCAATGTAATTACCGGTGTTTACAAACCTGTAGAGGGACAGATCATATTCACCCCCGAGGATAGCAAACAGCATCTTTTGTTGGGGTTAAGGCCCGATGAGATTGCCAAGCTTGGGGTGTGTAGAACCTTCCAAAACATCAGGTTGTTTAAGGATTTGTCTGTTTTGGAAAATGTATTCATTGGCAATCATTTAAGACTAGGCTCTAATGTGTTTTCCACCGTATTGAGGCTCCCTAACTATGGATACGAAGAAAAAAGGATGTACGAAAAATCCCTTTATTTGCTAGAAAAAGTTGGTCTTCGAGATGTGAAAGATGAAAAAGCCACTTCTTTGCCCTATGGAATGCAAAGAAGATTAGAGATCGCCCGGGCTTTGGCCACAGATCCGAAACTGTTGCTGTTAGACGAGCCTGCGGCCGGGATGAACCCTCAAGAGACTGGGGAGCTGACTAGATTTATCCGGGAAATCAAAGAAGAATTTGATCTAACCATATTTTTAATTGAACACCACATGGATGTGATTATGGAAATCAGCGAAAAAATCTACGTCTTAGATCACGGAATTTTGATTGCCCAGGGTAACCCTGGAGAGATTCAAAAGAACGAAAGGGTTATAGAAGCCTATTTGGGGGTGGAATAGTGTTAGAAGTAATTGATTTACACGTGAACTACGGTGGCATTAATGCCTTAAGGGGAATTAATCTAACCATCGAAGAAAACCAAATAGTCACCCTCATCGGAGCCAACGGGGCAGGCAAATCTTCTACCTTAAGAGCAATAATGGGACTGGTAAAGAAATCCCAAGGGAAGGTTTTATATAAAGGGGAAGACTTCACCACTCTGCCCACCAAGGACATTGTGGCTAAAGGAATTTCCATGGTACCTGAAGGTAGAAGGGTTTTCGCAGATTTGACAGTGGAAGAAAATCTAATTCTAGGCGCCTATACCAGAACAGATCGGAAGGCCATCACTAAGGATATGGATAAAGTCTATGACACCTTTCCCAGGCTTAAAGAAAGAAGTTGGCAAAAAGCTGGAACCCTTTCTGGGGGCGAGCAGCAGATGTTGGCCGTAGGGCGTGCTTTGATGAATAATCCCAAAATCCTTATGATGGATGAACCCTCTTTGGGGCTAGCACCCCGCCTTGTCAAGGACATCTTCGAGATTATCAACGTCCTCCGGGAGCGTGGTAATACCATTTTACTAGTAGA
>JAAZLB010000378.1 GCA_012799535.1 Bacillota bacterium
AGAACAAAAAGAACACCATCTCCCGGGATGAGTTTTTAGAGTACACCAAAAGTGTGTGGTCCTTTAATTCCGAATCTGCAAAAAGGGTAAAGCATCCGGCCCCTTTTCCGGTGGAGCTACCCTATCGGCTCATTCAGCTTTATTCATTCGAGAACGATATTGTATTGGATCCTTTCTGTGGGAGCGGGACAACTTGTGTTGCTGCAATTCAAACCAAAAGAAATTACGTAGGTATTGATAACAACCTTGAATATGTTCAACTTGCACAAGAGAGGATTAGCACTGTTAACTAGACAAAGAAGCCATCTGGACTGTAATTCACCACTGGATGGCTTTATTTTATGCGCAGGAAATTAGGATAATGTTGCAGAATAAATAAGAATATCCTAAGTTCTTGCTGGGGAGGTTGTGGCATGTCTTTATTTGTTCGTCGTTCTTTGGCCCTAAGCTTGATGCTTTTTTTGGTTTTATATCTTAGTCCTCCCCTTTACGCTGAGGAGCTCACAATCGCCTTTCTTCCTCGGGGCTTGGGTAATCCGATCTTTCTTGATGCCTTTGAAGCCGCCCAGAAGAAGGCCTTTGAGCTTGGTGTTCGTTTGGAATGGGTGGCCCCCTTTGATTTTGATGGAGATGTCCAGATTGAGATTATTGAAAGTTTAATTGATCGAGATGTGGACGGGATCATTGCCAGTGTAAACGATGAAGAAGCAGTAAGTGAGGTCATTGGCAAAGCATTAGATGCGGGAATTGCAGTGGCTACTTTTGACGCGGATTGTCCAGGAAGTGGACGTCTATTCCACATTGGTATCAACAACTACGCGGCAGGGGTAGAAATAGGGAAAGCTCTAGTAGATGTGATTAAAGCACGGGGTCTTCAAGAAGAACAGCTGGACACTATGATTATGACAGGTTATAGGGAAGCCCTAAACTTAGAAGAACGGATTCGAGGGTTTTTAGAGGCCACCGACGGTGAGATCAACTTGAACATTCAAGCAATCTTAGAAAACGAAGATACTGTGGAGAAGTCTATCATTCTTTTAGAGGATTATGTACGGGTTAACCCAGAGGTGGAAGTGATTTTTTTTGTTGGTGGTTGGCCTTTTTATGTCCCTGGCGAAGCCTTGCCCAATTTTCAAAAATGGGCACAAGGAGGGGGCATAGCGGTGGGTATTGACTTATTTTATGATGCCTTATTACTGCAAAAAGAGGGTTTAATCCAATATTTAATTGGTCAGGATATGGCCACAATGGGCTCCCTTGGGCTAGAACTTCTAGTCAATTACCTTCGTTTCGGGGAAGTCCCTCCTGAATTTGTGGAAACGGGCCTTGAACATGCTAATGAGGACAATTTAGATCGTTTACTGCAAATTCACAAACCTTGGTTAGTTAAATAAGGGGAAGGTGGTGGCCTAATGAGTTCATTTCGTTCTCAAAGACTGTGGAAACGCCTTTTTCGTAAGATGGAAATCCACACAATCCGGACTAAGTTGATCATTTCGTTCTTACTCATTGCCCTCGTTCCCTTAGTGATCATGGGCGTCTTTTCTTATAAAGTTTACTTTGGTAGCTTGACTAAAAAGACTGCCCAATACTCCTTAGAAGTAGTAAACCGCATGGCGAGAGATCTGGACGAATATTTTTTGGACATTGAGGCGGTACTAACCAAAGAACAGGATTTTTATATTGACCAATTTATCAAGTTAGCCCATGCCCGGGACTTCAATAACCGCAAATACACCTTTCGGATTTGGGAGGATCTCAATAATCTTAGTCGGGTTAAGCCAGGTCTTGAAGAAATAGGTTTGGTTTTTTCTAATGGGAATTGCTTGAGCAATTATGGTCTTTATTCTGTGGATTACGAAAGTTTCTATAGGCAAGTCCAAGAAGCTGTTTTGCCCCGTGGTGTTGCCCTTTTAGGGCCAGGGACAAACTTCTTAAACAAAGATGTGGTTTGCATGGTACGGCCTTATCCTTCTCCAGCTTGGGCCGATGAAGTTTTTTTGGTGGCTGGGATCGACTTAGAACGCTTGGCCATGATCACCAATGTGAAATTGGGTAAAAACAGTTATATTTTCCTGGCAGACTCTCGCGGAAAGATCATCTATCATCCTCAGTTTGAAGCAATCGGAAGCATTAGCCCTTACTACGAACAGGGACAGTATGGTAAAATTGCGGGAAATGGAAATAACGGTTTGTTCTTTACCACTGCCTATTCGGAGGTGACCGGTTGGAGCGTGGTTAGTGTGGCTTACGCTGAGGAAGTGGAAGCGGAATTAGCCGCTATTCGCAATTTCACCCTCGTAGTAATTGGTTTGATTTTTTTAGGCGTAATTCTGTTAGCTGTTTATTTGTCCCACTCCTTAAGTCGTCCGATCCAAGAACTCCAGGACTTCACCCAACGGGCGGCCGACAACGAGCTTTCGGTACATATCGAGGCCAAAGGTAAGGACGAGATTGCCCAGCTAGCCCATAGCTTCAATAAAATGATTAGCCAGATCCAAGAACTCATGAGTGAAAATGTTGAGGAGCAAAAACTGTTAAGAAAGCTAGAAATGGAAAGTTTGGATAATCAGATTAAGCCCCACTTCATTTATAACACCTTAGATCTGATTATTGGGCAATTGGAAAGCAATAATACTTCCCAAGCTAGCTATTTAATAGAAGCTCTAGGAAATTTCTTTCGTTTGAGTTTAAGTAAGGGTCGGGAAATAGTGCCCATTGCAAGTGAAGTGGAACATGTTCGCAACTACCTTTTCATTCAGCAATTACGCCATGGTGAAGAGTATCAGTATGAAATCGTTATTGAGGATCCTAGTATTTTGGAAAACTACATTCCACGCCTACTGTTACAGCCTTTGGTGGAAAATGCCATTTACCACGGAATATTGAGGGCTCAACGGGAAGGTAAGATTGTTATTACCGCTTACCGAGTGGATGAGGATATTATCTTTGAAATTAGAGATGACGGTGAAGGCATTGGGCCAGAAAAACTCCAGGATCTCAACGAGGTTCTCCGGGGAGTACGTCAGCTTGAGAATGAAAAGGAATATTTCGGCCTCCGCAATGTGAATAAGCGGGCTCAACTCATGTTTGGGGAAAAATACGGTGTATTTCTAACTAGTAAAGTGAATGAAGGTACTACAGCAACTTTGAAAATAAGGGCGGTTGAAGAAGATCCAAGTTTATAATGTACTAATTGCAGAGGATGAAAGGCCCCTAAGGGAAAAGATGACCCAAAACATAGATTGGCAAAGTCAAGGGTACAAAATCTTTCAAGCGGCCAATGGGGCAGAAGCATTAGAAGTTTTGCAAAGGGAGCAAATTCATATTTTGGTTACGGATATTCAAATGCCTAAACTTACTGGCATTGAGCTAGTACAAAGGGCTCGAGAGTTTTTACCCCAACTCTTAGTGATCCTGGTCTCCGGTTATGGAGACTACGAATATTCTTCAATTTTGCATACTCTTGATGTACAGGACTATCTTTTAAAGCCCTTTCGCTCGCAACGACTTTTGGATACTGTGAATCGAACTAGGGCTTCATTTGAGAAGGAACGGGGTACAAGGGGGTGTTCAGATGACTTGGCGCTTACTAATTGCGGAAGACGAGAAGTATTTGCGGGAAAAAGTGACCCAGAACATTGACTGGGCTTCTCATGGTTATGAGGTTTTTGTGGCAAGTGATGGTGAGGAAGCCTTGGAAATTGTGGGGCGGGAAAACATCCACATTTTAGTGACTGATATTCGGATGCCCGGCATGGATGGAATTGAACTTACAGAACGGGCAAAGGCCATCAACGAAGAACTCAAGGTGATTGTGATCTCGGGACATGCGGAATTTGAATTGGCTCAAGCATCCATTCGTTTGGGGGTAGAAGATTACCTTTTAAAACCTTTTCGCTCCGAGCGCTTGCTAGAAGTGGTGAAAAAAACCAAGGACAAGCTGGAAATTAGGAAAGCACAATTGGCCCAAGAACAAAAAAGGGAAGAGCTTGCGAGACAGCTTTTGGAAAGAAGATTTAGTGATGTCTTTGGGTGGCTAGCTAATCCCAACTTCTTTTTAAGTCAATCCACTCATGCTATTCGCCATCGCCTCAGTGAAATTCTTCGTACAGGAACCCCTAGTGAACTTAGTAAAGAGATCGAGCTTTTCCATGACGCCCTTGATAGCTATGAAAAAGATGGGGAAAACGTTTATATTCTCTTGAACGATATTGTGATCACCACCCTAACCACAGTGCAGGAGTTGGGCTTTGAATTAGAAGAGGTGATCAATATTATGGCAAAGCACTTGCCCACTACTTCTCAGGGTGATCTAAAAGATTTGCAACAGTGGGTTGAGAGCTTTTTGTGGGATACAAATGATTTGATTAAATCCCGACCAGAAGGGGATAGTGAGCAGTTAATTAAGACTATGAAGAGCTATGTTGATGAAAACTATCGCACCGGAGTCACTCTACATTCCATGGCCATTCAGCTGAATATGAGTCCATCCCAACTTAGTAAATTATTTTTCAGTTACATGGGGGAAAACTTTTCTGATTATGTAAATGGACTTAAGGAGCAAAAGGCTAAAGAACTTCTAAAAGCAACGGATCAGAGAATCTATGAAATTGCTGATTATTTAGGTTTCAGTGATGCTTACTATTTCAGTTCCTGGTTTAAGCGTACCGTTGGTTGTAGCCCAACCGAATATAGGGAGAGCTTGCAAGAGGGACACGATGTTTTGTGAATCTGGAAATTTATTAAAACAAAAAGAAATATATTAAATGGAGACGCACCTGGGTAACCCTTATAATGAAGGTGTAACCTGTAAAAGGGTTAACAATAGGGAAAAAGGGAAGGGTGGCAACAGAATTATGAAGAGATTTGTTGTGTTTTTAATGGCTGTCTCTATTTTGTTGATGAATTTCGCCGTGTCATTTGCAGCAGGTGTAGACGTAGGTATTGTATTGCCAACTAAGGATGAACCACGTTGGCTTCAAGACCGGGCACGTTTTGAAGATGTAATTAAAGCAACCCCTTACTCTGTTGAGGTTCTCTTTAGCCAAGGTTCTTCCGCAGCGGAAAAAACCAATGTGGAAACTTTGATTGCCAAGGGTGCCAAAGTGATCATTATCTGTGCACATGATGCAGCTGCAGCTGGTATCGCAGTGGAGAATGCCAAAGCGGAAGGGATCACAGTAATCTCTTACGATAGACTGATTACTGGTACTGATGCCATCGACTACTACGTAACTTTTGATAGTATCTCCGTTGGTGAAGCTATGGGTCAATACTTGGTGGATAACGCTAAGGGCACAGGTAATCCCCTTTATCTCTATGCTGGAGCCCTTACCGATAATAATGCTTTCTTGTTCTTCCAAGGTGCTTGGAATATTCTTCAACCTAAGATTGCCGATGGAACTTTCGTGATTAAGAACTCCACTCAGGCCTTGGCCCTTAAAGGCATTAAGGCTCTAACTCGGGAACAACAGGCAGCCATTATTGGCGAAGTAACAACTGACTGGGATATGAACGTAGCAAAATCCAAGGCTGAGGCTCATCTCACTGCCATGGGTGCAGCTGATAAGGGTCAAGTTTATATTCTTGCTCCCAACGATGGCACTTCTCGCTCTATTGCAGACGTGTTTGCAGCCGATACTGATGTGAGCAAGTACTTTATTACTGGTCAAGACGCAGAGAAAGCTTCTGTGCAGTACATTATCGATGGTCGCCAAAGCATGACTGTCTTTAAAGACACTAGAACTCTTGCTTCGGACGCTATGAATATGGCTATCGAAATACTCCAGGGCAAAACTCCTGCCACAGATACTTTCTATGATAACACCATGATTCAAGTTCCAGCTAAACAGTCTCCAGTTGTCATTGTCACCAAAGAAAATGTGAAATCTATCTTGATTGATTCGGGATATTACAGCGCAGGGGAGTTTACTGGTCTCTAAGCTACTGAGATAGGCCGGCCTGGTTTTCGGGTCGGCCTTCACCCAATAGAAGGGAGGGCAGGCTTTGACTGATTATATCTTGGAAATGAAAGGGATCACTAAGGAGTTCCCAGGTGTTAAGGCCCTCGATGATGTGGGTTTTAAGGTACGCCAGGGTGAAATCCATTGTTTAGTTGGTGAAAACGGTGCAGGAAAATCCACACTTATGAAGGTCCTCTCTGGGGTGTATCCCTTTGGTACATACAGGGGGGAAATCGTCATCAATGGAGAAATCCAGCAATTTCGCCATATTTCCGATAGTGAAAGGCAAGGCATCGCTATTATTTATCAAGAGTTAGCGTTATTTCCCGAATTATCTATCTACGAAAACATCTTCATGGGTCACGAAATCATGAATGGTATTGTGATTGACTGGAATGAAACCATTTTGCAAGCTAGTAAAGTGCTGGAGCGGGTGGGCTTAGAGTTGGATCCTGCCACAAAAATCAAGGATCTAGGAGTGGGCCAAAGGCAGTTAGTCGAAATCGCTAAGGCCTTGTCTAAGGATGTGCATCTTTTGATTTTGGACGAACCTACCGCTGCTCTAAACGAAGATGATAGCGAAAACCTGCTAAATTTGCTCCGGGAGTTAAAGGAGCAAGGGGTGACGAGCATCATGATCTCCCACAAACTCAAAGAAGTTGTCTCCATAGCGGACACTATCACTGTTTTGCGAGACGGAAAGGTAGTTTGCTCATTAGATGCCCAGGAGAGGCAGATTAGTGAACAAGAAATCATTAGGCATATGGTGGGACGGGAAATAGAAAACATCTATCCGAAACGCGAGGGTATTGAGCCTGGTGAAGTTATTTTTGAATTAAAAAATTGGAGCGTGACGGATCGTACATCTCGACGGGAAATCCTCCATAGTGTTAACCTTCAAGTACGCAGGGGAGAAATAGTGGCTTTAGCTGGTCTTATGGGAGCAGGACGCACCGAGTTGGCTTTGAGCTTGTTTGGTAACGTGTCTGGTTATGAGATTACTAGTGGCGAAATGTACCTGAACGGAAAACAGGTACAATTCAAACATCCTTCGGAAGCCATTGCACAGGGAATGGCTTATGTAACTGAAGATCGAAAGGCGAATGGACTCATTCTAATCCAAGATGTCAAATTTAATGTTTCTCTCCCTGCCTTAAGTAAGCTAGCACGTGGTCTGGTCGTGAATGAGCATGAAGAAATCATCATGGCCAATGAGTATCGGGAGTCTTTAGATATTCGCACACCTAGTGTCCAGACCATGGTAGGCACTCTTTCAGGTGGAAATCAGCAAAAAACCTCTTTAGCTAAATGGTTATTCGCAGAACCTAGTCTTTTGATTCTCGATGAACCTACACGGGGTATCGACGTGGGAGCGAAGTTTGAGATTTATACACTTATGAATCAGCTTGTAGAACAAGGCATGAGCATCATCATGATTTCCAGCGAATTACTTGAGGTTTTAGGAATGAGCGATCGTCTCTATATCATGTCAGAGGGTACAATTACAGGGGAGTTAGCTGTGGAAGATGCTACCGAAGAAAAGGTTATGGCCATGGCGACCAAAACAGGGGAGGGAGTAGCGGGATGAAAACAGAACCAGTAAACGCCGTAAGTCAGACTGACAGTCTAGGTACGGAGGTAAAGGCATTATTATTAGGCAATATTCGTGATTATGCCATGTATATAGCTTTGGTTGTGATCTTTGTTATTTTTACCATTGCTACAAAGGGCTTGTTTCTTTCTTCCCGAAATTTGATTAATCTAGTGAATCAAACTGGATATGTGGCAGTATTGGCTATCGGGATGACTTTAATTTTAATTATTAGGCAGATTGACCTGTCAGTTGGTTTTGTGGCTGGTTTCTTGGGCGCTGTCTCAGCTATTTTACTTATGAAGGGTTGGAATGTCTGGCTAGTGATTCCCACAGTCCTATTATGTGGGATTGTAGTAGGGGTTTACCAAGGTTTCTTAGTTACTAAGATAAAGGTGCCTGCCTTTGTTACAACCTTAGCCGGTATGTTCATTTTTCGGGGTCTTTTGTCTTTGGTTACAGCAGGTACGGGAACAATTATTGTACGGAACAGGACCTTCTTACAGCTTTCCAATGGGTATATTCCTGATTTATCGTGGGGGGCTCGATTTGATTTTCACCTTCTAACTTTACTCATTGGGATTTTCTTGGTTATTGCCACTATTTATAGCCAAGTGCGAAATCGTCGCACCATGCAAAGATACAACTTTCAGACTACTTCAACGGTCATTTTTGTCACTAAGCTTGTGTCTTTATCAGCTTTAATTATGGGCATAATTTGGATTATGGCATCTTACCGTGGTTTACCTTGGACCGCAGTTATTGTTGCTGTTGTTTTGGTGATTTACAATTTCGTCTTGACTAAGACGCGGTTTGGTCGCCATATTTATGCTATCGGTGGCAATACAGAAGCGGCGGAACTTTCTGGAATCAAGGTGGATCGGGTTACTCTCTTGGTATTCGCTTCGATGGGTCTTTTGGCTGCCCTTTCTGGGATGCTTTATACTTCTAGGTTAGCATCCGCTACCCCCACTGCAGGTGTGGGTTTTGAGTTGGATGCTATCGCTTCTAGTTATATCGGGGGAGTTTCCGTTAGTGGTGGGGTGGGTCGAGTGACTAATACCATTATTGGGGCCTTAGTCATCATGTCTTTAACCAATGGGATGAATCTTTTAGGCGTGGACATTTCCTTCCAGTATGTGGTGAAGGGGTTAATCTTTATCTTGGCGGTGGCCTTTGATGTAACTACCGGTAACCGTCGGTAAGAATCTTAATGGGAACGGAGGCCCACTTCCTTACGGGGGAGTGGGCCTAAATTTGTTCTAATCTATTTTTCTTTAAGATGTGGGTAGCGATAATCTTGGGGTGGTAAGAGGTTTTCTTTGATTGTTCGCTGAGAAACCCATCTTTGAAGGTTGATTAAACTGCCTGCTTTGTCATTTGTTCCTGAAGCTCGTGCACCACCAAAGGGCTGTTGGCCTACGACTGCACCGGTTGGTTTGTCGTTTACATAGAAGTTTCCAGCTGCTTCCCGTAGGGCGTTGGACATGGTTACAATCACTTCTCGATCTTGGGCGAAGATGGCTCCAGTTAAGCCATAGGGTGAGGTGCTGTCACAAATCTCGAGGGTTTGTTCCAAATCCCCATCTTCGTAAACATAGATCGTTAAGACGGGTCCGAAAATCTCTTCTTCCATCAGTTTGAATCTAGGATTGGTAGTTTCCACAATAGTGGGCTCAATGAAGAAACCAATTGAATCATCACAGTTGCCACCGACTAAAATTGTAGCCTCGGAAGAGTTCTTGGCGAAATCAATATAGGACTTGATGTTGTTAAAGGCCTTTTGATCAATAACCGCACCCATGAAATTGGTAAAGTCTCGAACATCTCCTACCTTTAACTCCTTGGTCATTTCTACTATTTGTTCTTTAACTTGAGGCCAGATGCTACGGGGGATATAAGCTCGAGAAGCGGCGGAACATTTTTGTCCTTGGTATTCAAAAGCACCCCGGACCAAAGCCACACTTAAGGCGTCAATATCCGCACTAGCGTGGGCAAAGACGAAGTCCTTACCACCGGTTTCCCCTACAATGCGGGGATAGGTGTGGTAGTTGTGGATGTTGTTGCCAATTGACTTCCACATATTTTGGAACACGCCTGTACTACCTGTAAAGTGAATTCCCGCTAAAGAGGGATGGGCAAGGGCTTGATCTCCCACTAACCTACCGGGACCTGGAACAAAGTTTATTACTCCCGGTGGTAAGCCAGCCTTCTCTAGGATTTTCATGACATGATAGGCGGGGTAGACTGCTGCTGATGCTGGTTTCCAAACCACCGTATTACCCATCATCGCGGGAGCGGTAGGAAGGTTGCCTGCAATAGCAGTAAAGTTGAAGGGGGTAACTGCAAAGACAAAACCCTCTAGACTCCGATGTTCTACCCTATTCCAACTTAAGGGTACAGAACGTGGTTGCTGACGATAGATTTCCTCCATGTAATGTACATTGAAACGCCAGAAATCGATCAGTTCACACGCGGAGTCAATTTCTGCTTGAATGGGGGTTTTACTAATACCGAGCATAGTTGCGGCATTCAGTACGAACCGTTGCTCATGGGCAAGGATTTCTGCAGCCCGCATAAAGACTGCGGCCCTTTCTTCCCAAGGTAGGTTCGCCCACTTTTGCCGCGCCTCTAAAGCGGTCTTAATGGCCCTTTCCACTTCTTGTGTACCCCCTTGGTGGAATTGGCCTAAGCTATGTTGATGATTGTGGGGCATAACGCATTTATCTGTATTTCCAGTGCGCACTTCTTCCCCATTTATAATAAGGGGAATGTCTAATTGTTGCCCACTTAGTCGTTCTAGTTCTGCTTTGAGTTTAGCCTTTTCAGGGCTACCTGGACCATAATCAAAAATGGGTTCATTCTGAGGAATGGGCATGTTCAAAATGGCGTTAGACACATGAATCACCTCTCCTTAAGTTTTCTATAAGCAAAGTTATTTCAGTAGCTCCTCACCACTAAAGTCTCGGTAGGGGGATAAATCTTCGAATACTTCAGGTTCCTCCTGACCTTCCGTAATAGCTAGGGCAATCATTTCTGCTAGTCCTGGTCCTAACATTAGACCTTGGCCACACATACCTACTGCATGAAAGAATCCTTCCACATCTCGATCAAAGCCCACAATTGGTCTGCCATCAGGCGTCATGGGATATAAACCACGCCACAATCTCCTTACCTTGAGGTTACGCAGTCGGGGATATAGATTTAGCATACGGGGGATCACCATGGGTAAAAATTCGGAAGTAGAACGTTGATCTGTCCCCATTCGTTTCGGCCGGGGAGTGATGCAAAACACAACAGCACCTGCTAGGTTTTGGTAGAAATAGTAGTTATCGGAGTGTTCATCTGGCTGAATGTCTACAAGCATGGGTGAAAAGAAGG
>JAAZLB010000059.1 GCA_012799535.1 Bacillota bacterium
ACGGCCCGCAACAAAGTGTTCACATCACCCATAATATCCTTGATTGGAATCACAATACCTAACTCCCAATCTGGTGAGTAGGGGATATCCGTATGGACAACTAATTCTCGCTCCCCTTGGGGGTTAGTGATCCGATTAATCCCATTGGTGGAACCGCGCATATCAATAGCGGTTTGATCTAGGCCAACATAACCAATTTTGGTTGAATCTTGTAAGCGCATCTTCATCCTCAAGTTAGGATCGGGGTGAGCTAGAACTAAGCCGTCCTTGTCCACAATCATGGCATAGCCAGACTCGCCGATCTGAATTCCATCCACAATGTAAGAAATGGTTTCTAGACGCAAAGTAATGGCAACCAAACCTTGGGGACGATTTTGGTCGTCACGAACCACTTGAGCCATGGTCACAATGGGCTGGCCTGAAGCACGCGAAATGAGCATCTCACTGGTGGCCCACTCTTTGCCCTTGACCATAATTTCTTGGAAATAATCTCGATCCGCGACGTTTCCTTCGCTACCAGTAGAAGTTCTATAGTTACCTTGGTGATCCGCATAAAAGATCATTTCATAGTTTTCTCTAATCTTCGCATCTACACCTATGAGGTAACTTTCAATCTCTCTCAAATCTCCAGTTTTGAAAACAGGGTGATCCGCATAGACCTTTAGTTCTTCAGTAATGCCTTCTAAGATCTTGCCTAATCCTGCAGCTTCCGCAAAAGCGATTTCTTGGGAAAACCTCTCAGTTACAGGAACCAACCGACTAGAAATTTGAAAATACAAAGTAACGGTCATAAAGGTTAGAAGCACAGTCACCGTAACCCCTATTAACATCGTGATTTTGGTACGTAATGACCTCATCTTCGTCCCTCTTTCTTCTTGAGCTTTTTTCAGTAATAATACCTAATTCAGTATCTTCAATTATATTTCCTTAGCCCTGACTTTGCAAGTTAAACAAACCCAAATTTTAACAAAGCAAAGGACTAATCCAGTATCTGGGCGCAACCTAAGCGGGCCGACTTGGAACAAGCTCTAATCGTTTTAATTAGATCTAATCCCAAGGTGCCAGGTAAAAGAAGTTCTGTTTCGCCCTTCAGACAAGACTGAAAGTGCTCGATTTCTAATTGATAAGGATTATGAATGGGAAAGGTGATTGTTTGACGCATATTGCCCCTGTGTAAGGTGATAGCAACCTCTTGCCGATCTGGACGCCAAGGAACAGGAATAGTGATTGTCCCGGTCTTTCCCACAATTTCGAGTGAACTGCGACGCATCTGCTCGAAACTACAATCGAACATGCCTTGTCGTCCAGAACCATAATCTAAGAGACCAGCCATGGACAAATCTACTGAAGTGTTTTCTAAGAAATGCCCTTGAGCAAGCACCGATTGGGGTGGTCCTCCAAACACTAGATTCATGAAATGGATGGGATAACAACCTACATCCCACAGACTACCTGCCCCAGGCACATCTTGCAGTCTAATATTTTCCCGATCTTTCATCATAAAAGAAAAACTACCCCTTACCAAGCTCACTTCCCCAATTTGTCCCTCCCCGATCCAGGCGAGGGCTTGATCAATCTGAGGATGAAAACGATACATAAAACCCTCCATGAATAGGCGCTGCTCCTCCTTTGCCACTTCAAGCATTTGCTCAGCTTGAGAAAGGGTAACCGCCATGGGTTTCTCACAAAGTACATGTTTTTTCGCGCGCAGGGCTTTAATAGTCCACTCCGCGTGAAAGAGATTCGGAAGGGGAATGTACACCGCCTCTACTTCCGGATCCTCTAAAACTGCCTCGTAACTCCCATAAGCCCGGTTAGCCTCCCACTTTGCGGCCCAGCATTGAGCCCTATCCCGATCCCGGCTACCAATAGCCCATAATTCAGCATCATCCACGTCTAACAGGGCAGGTAAAAACTGTTTTTTCGCTATTCCTGCACAACCTAAAATACCCCACTTGATTTTTCTTTGCATTTACAAGATTCCCCTTACATGGTCATATTGCGCTTAACTTTAGGCACTATTTCTTGACTTAGAAGAAGGAACCTCCTCGCTTTTTGGAGAAGTTTGTCTAATGTAGACGAAAGAGGTGGCAACCATGGAATTTCGAACAAAAAAGTTGATTACCCTAGCCAGCGTCCTTTTCCTTTTAATCGTGGCATCCCCCGCTTGGAGTGCTGATCTAGGAGACATATCTGAGTTAGAAGCCTTTCTAGATGGTGTGTTTGCCATGCAAATGCAGGAATACCAAGTGCCTGGTATTGCAGTCGCGGTGATTCAAGGAGATCAAGTCCTCCTTTCTAAAGGCTATGGTTTCGCGAATTTAGAGCAATCTCACCCCATGGATCCTGAAACCACCTTACATCGAACCGGCTCTAATTCCAAAATCCTAGTCTGGACTGCAATCTTGCAATTAGTTGAGGAGGGGAAATTAGATCTCTATACGGACATTACAGAGTATTTAGACTTCCCCGTTCCTACAAAAACTGCCGATGGGAAAGAAGTGTTACCAATTACCTTGCACCACCTCATGACCCACACTGCTGGATTTGAAGAAGTGGTTACCCAGTTATTGGTGACAAAGCCAGAAGC
>JAAZLB010000004.1 GCA_012799535.1 Bacillota bacterium
GCCAAAGACAGCCCGTGAGGCCCGTTAGGATAAATGTGCAACTCAAAAGGAATATCCTGTTGTCGCAAGGCGGTGGCAAACATTAGACTGTTTTCTACAGGTACAACAGGATCCGCAACTGTATGCCAGAGAAAGGTCGGTGGAGTACTAGTGCTAACCTGTTTTTCCAAAGACATTTCCTGCAGTTCTTCTTCAGTCGGGTCCGGTCCGAGAAGATTTAGGATAGAACCTGCATGTTTGAACTCTCCTGATGTAATGACAGGGTAAGACAAGATAAGAGCGTTAGGCTTATTGTTTGGTGAATCTTTCAGCTTGTCCCAGTGGACCCCAAGGCTCGCGGCTAAATGCCCACCTGCAGAAAAGCCACAAACCGCAATTCTTTCTGGATCTAGATTCCATTCTGTAGCCTTATCCCTTATTGTGCATACAGCCTGAGATAATTCCAACAGAGGTTGCCGATAATAATCTGGTTTTACAGTGTAATAGAGAATGAACGCATGAAAGCCAGCTGCAGCAAATTGGAGAGCAATTGCCTCTGCCTCTCTTGGAGAAAGAAAGTGATAGCCCCCTCCAGGGCAGATCACCACCGCGGGGCGTGTGCGATTTCCATCAAGGACATAACTACGTAATTCTGCGGGACTATGTTCATTTCCATTGAGCTCGATCTGAAGGGTGGTTGTAATCAACTAAAAATCCTCCTCTGATTAATACCGATCAGATAGTACACTATCTAATGATCTTTACCTAAGCTTTAACTAAAATTCTCTTTTAAGAATTTCAAAATACGTTCTATATACTCTGGATCATTTTCTGGATTAAGAAAGTCATAAGTGATAAAGTGTTCATCACCTGTTCGGACCCAGGTTTCCACATGGCTTGGTGCGTGGTCCGTAATTCTTTGCAAATTAGCATAACTTACTTGAGAATCTTCAGTAGAATGTAGGAGAAGAGCTGGTCTTTCCTTCAAATTTTGGATCTGCTTGGTGGGGTAGATATTTTTAGCATCCCAACCAAATTTCAAAAGAGAATACATTTTCACAAAGGGCCTTTCCAAAACCGTTAAGACCTCCGGTGCCCCTGAGGCACGCATGTTTTCAATGAACATGTCCTCAAAAGATGAATAGGCGGAAAGGCTAATCAATCCGGCGATTTCAGGGATTTGACCAATAGAGTTAATGGCCACAGCCCCACCCATAGAAAGCCCAAACACAATAATGGGTACTCCAGAATAGCGTTCTTGACTGAGAATATAATCAACCACAGCCTGTGTATCACGGGGCTCTAAATAGCCAAAACAGATACCATCACCGGAGCTTTGTCCATGGCCTCGCATATCATAAAGTATCGAAGCATAACCATGTTCCTGAAAGAGACGGGCATGACCATAAAAAGCGGTTACAGAGGGATTTTGAATTCCAGAAATAAAGATAATTACCCCTTGTGGCTCTTCCGCTTCCACCTCAAAGGCGGATATGGTGTATTGATCGCTGGTTACAAGATGCAATTCGCGAACTTCTAAGTCAAAATCTGTAGGATTGTACACTGTGGAAAAATCCACATGTTGGTTAATCCAAGGTCCTACTACTAGTGAAGGGATTACGGCTAATAAACCAATAGTAATTAAAACCAAAAGAACCAGGA
>JAAZLB010000379.1 GCA_012799535.1 Bacillota bacterium
CCGGATCTTGAGGATTATTGACCGCTTCTAAATATTCAACTTCACCTTCAGGATAGTTTTCAATCACAACTTTCAAAGGTCGTAGAACCGCCATGGTGCGGGGAGCAGTCTTGTTTAGGTCTTCCCTGACACAGTGCTCCAAAAGGGCCACATCCACTATGCTGTTAGCCTTAGCTACCCCAATACGCTCGGCGAAATCTCTGATGGAAGCAGGAGTATAACCACGACGACGTAACCCTGAAATAGTAGGCATTCTAGGATCGTCCCAAGATTCTACAACTCCACGATTAACCAAATCTAGCAATTTGCGTTTGCTCATCATAGTGTAACTTAGGTTCAAGCGGGCAAACTCAATCTGCCTAGGATGGGGTTCTGGATACACTTGCTCTAAAATCCACTCATAAAGTGGTCGATTATTCTCAAATTCCAAGGTACAAATAGAGTGGGTAATCCCCTCAATGGCGTCAGACAAACAGTGGGTAAAATCATACATAGGATAAATGCACCATTCATCTCCTGTGCGATGGTGTTCCACCTTACGAATCCGATACAAAGTAGGATCACGCATCACTACATTAGGGGAAGCCATATCGATTTTGGCCCGCAACACCCGGGAACCTTCCTCGAATTCGCCTGCACGCATCCGGGCAAAGAGATCGAGATTTTCTTCGATGGAGCGATCCCGATAGGGACTATTCTTACCTGGTTGGGTAAGGGTTCCCCGGTATTCCCGGATTTCTTCTGCGCTGAGATCACAAACATAGGCTTTCCCCTGTTTGATCAACTCCACAGCGAAACCATAAAGCTGTTCGAAATAATCGGAAGCATAATAGAGATGCTCGCCCCAATCAAAACCAAGCCAGTGCACATCTTCCATAATGCTTTCAATGTATTCAACCTCTTCTTTTTCAGGGTTCGTATCATCAAAGCGCAAATGGCAAGTTCCTTCATAATCCCGAGCCAAACCAAAATTCAGGCAAATGGACTTGGCATGACCAATATGCAAGTAACCATTGGGTTCAGGAGGAAAGCGCGTCACAATTTTCTTGTGTTTACCCGTTGCTAAGTCCTCATCAATAATGGCCCTAATAAAATTGGACGGATTATTGATATTTGTATTCGTATCCATTTCTATCCTCTCCTCTAGCTTGTTCCCTCTTTACACTTTAGCACACTTAGGTCATCTGTCAAGAGTTGGGCGACCTCCGTAATGTTGTACACAACACCCCGCAAGCTTATGCCCTGCTTTGGCCGAGCTAACCAATGAACCACTTTGGGCAAACTCGGCAAGAAACCCCGCGGCAAAGGCATCACCTGCTCCTGTTGTATCCAGAACAGATACATATGGCGCAGGAACATGAACCACTTCTTCTCCCTGCCCACACAGGCAACCATCAGCTCCCATAGTTAACACCACAAGGGGATAAAAGCGAAGTAAAGACTTCACTATCTCCTCCGGAGCGCTTTCTCCTGTTAAAGTACGGCCTTCATCCAGGTTGGGAAAAACCAGATCCGCCCCTGAGGTTAGGGTAAGAAATCTTTCCACCCCAAATTCTTCTAATAGGGCATAGGAGGAAGGATCAAGGGAAACAAATAGACTCCTTTCCTTGGCTATCCCCATAATTTCCGAGGTGGTCTCCGCTAAACCTTCACAACCAAATAAAGAATAGGCAGTCACATGTAAATGGCTTAGACCTCGAAAAAATTCCGGGGGAAAATCCTCAGTTTGAAGCAACAAGTTAGCACCACGGGAGGTTACCATGGTTCTCTCTCCCCGTTCATCTAAAAATAAAAGAATGGTTCCTGTTGGTTGTGGTTTTTCCACAAGGAAGGTATCTACTCCATGCTGTTCTAGTTCAAGGCGACTTACCTTGCCTGCTAAATCCTGACCAACTGCTCCTAAAAAGCGAACCCTACTACCTATACTTCCAAGCCAGGTGGCAAAGTTCGCCCCAGATCCACCCCCTTGGTAAGAAATTTTCCCCACCACATCACTACCTAATTGTAAAGGTCCATGGGCGTGCACCGTAATGTCTAAAATAATATCCCCAAATACACCAAACACGCCTAATTGCCTCCAGCAGAGTAAGCTTTAGCTAACTGGGCTCCGAGATTTAGGTTATTTTTAATCAAGGCTCTATTGGCTTGAACTGTCTCCCCACAACTAATTTCATGCAATCTACCGAGAATATAAGGAGTAACATCCTTACCGTGTACCCCTTTTTCTTCCACCTCGGTTAAGATCGTATCTAACCAGGCGTTAAAGCGGTCCCCATCTAATTCATCCTCTACTGGAATTGGGGTACTCACCACCATACCACCAGTTATTCCCAGTTGCTCTTTAATCTTAAAGGCATTAATGATTTGGGATATTTCATCGATCCGATAATCTACCTTCAGACCACTATCCCGCACATAAAAGGCGGGGAAATTATCAGTCTGATAACCTAAAACAGGGGTACCTTGGCTTTCCAGAACTTCCAGAGTCTTAGGTAGATCGAGGACAGACTTTGCCCCGGCACAAACCACCAGCACATTGTAATTAGCTAAGGCTTGTAAGTCCGCGGAGATGTCAAAGGTGTCTTCAGCGTGGCGGTGCACTCCACCAATACCACCAGTAACAAAAACCTTGATCCCTGCCCAATGGGCTACCTGCATTGTTGTTGCCACTGTAGTGCCTCCATCAAGACCAAGAGCCACCATGAGGGGAAGATCGCGCAAGCTGGCTTTTCGAATATTTCCCGCTTGGGCAATATAATGGATTTCCTCAGTAGTTAAACCTACTTTCAAGCGCCCGCCCAAAACCCCAATGGTGGCTGGTACCACCCCTTGTTCCCGTAAGAGAGACTCCAGTTCTAAAGCGAGATTATAATTCTCAGGATAGGGAAATCCATGGGCGATTAGAGTTGATTCCAAAGCAACTAGCGGTTGGTTTGTAGCTAATGCCTTGCGAACTTCATTACTTAGATCTAGCATGTTAGGCCTCCTCCGCCAATAAAAATTCCAAACTAGGCTCTATACTCCAAAACTTCTTAAACTGAGCGTATTCTTCCTTAGCAACTTCCGACGGAGCTTGGGGATCTCGAAAGGCTCGGATTAAAAGGTTTTTAGGGGTGTGTTCCAAATCAATAAATTCCATTATAGTCACAGAATACCCTACCGTTTCCAAGAGCTTAGCCCGAGCCGCATCAGTAATCAAGGCAGCCAGCCGCTCCTTAACAACTCCATGCTCCAGCAGGGCTTTTTGACTCGGTTGTACTAACTGATTGAATAATTCGTGTTGGCAACAGGGAACCGCTAAAACAAGCTGTGCTTGCCATTTAACTGCTTGGGCTGGGGCGTAGTCTGTGGCAATATCACAAGCATGCAACGAGACAACCATGTCAATCTCAGTTTGGGATTGGAAGTCTTTTATATCCTCATGGTAGAATTTTAAGTGGTCATAACCTAATTGGCTAGCCACCTTGTTGCCAAAAAACACCACATCTTCCTTCAGGTCCAAACCAACCAATTCTACCGGCAACTTGAGATGTTCTACTAAATAATGATAAAGGGCAAAAGTTAGATAGGCCTTCCCACTACCAAAATCCACAATTCTAATTGGGCGTCCTTGCTTAAGTGGTTGTTCTAAGGCGGGCAAACAGTCCTCCACAATCTCTAAGAACTTATTAAGCTGGCGAAATTTATTATAACGTTTAGCCAGAACCTGACCTGAACTATTCATCACACCTAACTCTACCAAAAAAGGATAGGGTGTTCCCTCGGTTAGTATATAACGCTTAGCCCGATCATGGCTTAACTCTGCCTGTTTTTTAGAGGGGGATGTTTTAAGATCTTGACCACACCCTTTTTACTCACTAAGACTTGCCAATCTGCATCTACCGAGTACAAAAAACCTTGCCTAAAAATCCCTTGAAGGAGTAGGAGAATGAGGGCCTGGGCTTCACCAGGCTCCAAATTCTCATGTAATTCCTTTTGAGGATAGTGGTAGGTCACTTGGTAATGCAAACTCTCTTTGAGCAATAAAGGACGTAAGGATACCTTTGTATAAGGTGTCTGTCCCTTCTGCCGTTCTTTGCTCAAGGTAGCAGAAATAAGTTGCTCAGCTTTGATGAGTTCTTCCAACAAGATTTCTAGTTGCTCACACTTCATCACTAGTAACCACTTTATCTCCTAGTTGCCATTGGGTGTGGAAGGCACCGGGACGATCTCGACGAGAGTAGGTATGGGCCCCAAAGTAATCCCGTTGGGCCTGCACCAAATTAGTCCATAGATAAGGATGGCGAATGCTATCAAAATAAGCTAGAGCTGAGGCAAAGCCCGGTACAGGTAAACCTTGTTCGACAGCTAAAGCCACGACTTTACGCCATGACTCCTGATTGCCCTTAAGAGTCTCTTGAAAATAGGGTGCTAAGAGCAAATTCTCCAGATCGGGATTTTGATCGTAAGCATCTGTAATGTGCTGTAAAAACTGAGCACGAATAATACATCCACCCCGCCACAACTTGGCAATTTCCCCTAGATTTAAGTTCCAATCATACTCTTTGGAGGCTTGAGCAAGTAAATCAAAGCCTTGGGAGTAAGCGCAGATTTTCGAAGCAAAAAGAGCTTGGCGTACAGCTTCCACAAACTCTGCTGGATCAAGATCCACTTGGGGAGTTTTAAAAGGAAACGCTTTGGCTGCTAGTTCCCTTTGATCATAGGCGCCAGAAATAATCCGAGCGAAGACCCCTTCAGCAATTGTAGGTGCCGCCACTCCCAGATCTAAAGCCTCTTGACTGGTCCATTTTCCTGTCCCTTTTTGGCCAGCCCCGTCTCCTACTAATTCTAGCAGCGGTTGACCAGTGTCCTGATCAACTTTTCCCAGAATATGACCGGTAATCTCAATTAAATAGCTATCTAATTCCCCTTGGTTCCACTCTTCAAAAACTTCCTGCATTTCCTCGGCATTGAAACCCAAAAGATGCTTCATTAGGAAATAGGCTTCTCCGATTAACTGCATATCTGCATATTCGATCCCATTATGAACCATCTTGACATAGTGACCAGAACCATCAGAACCAATCCATTCACAACAGGGTTCACCATCAACTTGAGCAGCAATCGCCTGAAAAATAGTCTGAATATGAGGCCAGGCTTCTTTGCTTCCACCGGGCATAATACTCGGACCGGTCAAAGCCCCTTCTTCTCCCCCAGAAACGCCTGCACCAACGTAGAAAAGACCCCGGTCTTCCAACAACTTCGTCCGGCGAATAGTGTCTGAATAAAGGGAGTTCCCCCCATCGATAATAATATCCCCTGGTTCTAGAACTTCCAATAACCGCTCGATAAACAGATCAACCGGCTCTCCAGCTTTGACCATCAGCATAACCTTACGTGGTGTCTTCAGCTGAGAGGCCAACTCTTCTATAGTATAAGCCCCAATAATATTCTTTCCTGCACCACGTCCTTGTAAAAGCTGGTCTATTTTTTCAGGTGTGCGATTATGAACTGCAACAGTAAAACCGTGGTTTTCCATATTTAAAACAAGGTTTTCACCCATGACCGCTAAACCAATTAATCCAAGATCCGCTTTTATTGTAATCACTCCCTGCTTTTTAATTATCTCTTGCATTAACTAATGCATCAACTAGAAGCCTCA
The DNA here is from genome assembly GCA_012799535.1 of Bacillota bacterium. Classification (GTDB taxonomy): domain Bacteria; phylum Bacillota; class Limnochordia; order Darwinibacteriales; family Darwinibacteriaceae; genus UBA4996. The sequence goes on from JAAZLB010000379.1 coordinate 5,642, forward strand.
ACCAAAGCCCGAACTACATCCACCGCCTCCCGAAGATTGTCTGCGTATGAAGCCTAAAGGTCTAAATATCTGAGACACTTCTTTAGACTCACAGTTAGGGCAACTTGGCTTGACCCCAGCTTCCTTATCTTTAAGACTTACATTGGCCTCGAAGGCATGCTGACACTTTTCACAACGAAAATCATAAAGTGGCATGACTAACCTCCTTTCCTTCAGCCTGCAATGGTTTTTACAATCAACGGTTCTAAGAATTCATGTTGATCGTTAATCCAAAGCAACATGGCAACATTTAAATCTGCCAGATCCGTATTACCTTCATCTAGCTGATAAGCAATAAATAAAAGTTGAATTAGATAGACGATATACAAAAAAGAGACGCCTTCCATTTTAGTTAAAGGTTGCACACTCCCGTAGCCATTGATCAGTGCTTGCACAAAATTAGGCCAGTTCTCCCGACCTTGGGGGTCAGCAAAATCCTGAGAAAGAACCGAAGTTGCTAGATAACAAAGATCGAAAAGGCGAATACTCACCCGAACGCGATCGAAGTCTAGGATGCCTACTAATTCTCCCCTCTGGAAAATCAAATTTCCAGGGTGGAAATCCCTATGGATTAACTGCCGTGGTAACACTTCATAAGGATTAATCAAATTACGACTAATCCCCTGCTCGAGGTCTTGAAGGCGGTTACGAAAATTCTGTCCCAAATAGCCTTGAACTGTGGGCCAAGCAAAACTAGCCACTTCTTGGAACAGATCAAAATTAGGGAACTCTTCTGTGGTTTCATAATTCCCTAAATCTCTGTGCAAGTATGCTAACGCAGCACCTGCCCTTAGTGCAAAGTCCTCATCATA
>JAAZLB010000380.1 GCA_012799535.1 Bacillota bacterium
TGCCTGGTGACAACACCACCTTGGTTGGTGAGTTAATTACTCCAATCGCCATGGAAGAGGGTCTCCGCTTTGCTGTTCGCGAAGGTGGCCGTACTGTAGGCGCTGGAGTTGTAACCAAGATTCTTGCTTAGGAGGGGAACTTCCCCTCTTTTCTTTGCAAGCGCTGTTGGAGAGGTATTGACACCGGATCTAAAATGTGTTAAATTCTAAAGGTATTTTGACTGTCTGGAGGTGGCGGCTGTGCGTGTCGGAATCACGTTGGAGTGCACCCAATGCAAGAACCGGAATTACCGTACCAATAAGAACAAGAAAAATGATCCGGATCGCATTGAGATGCAAAAGTTCTGTAAGACTTGTAGAACCCATACCGTTCACAAAGAAACCCGATAGGGCGCAGAAGGATGTGAGGAATGTGGTAGCAGTACCTAGTAAACCTACTTTTTGGAATAAGGTCACTAAGTTCATACGTGAAGTGCGCTCAGAGATGCGTAAAGTATCATGGCCAAACCGACAAGAGCTCGTCACTTATACAATTGTAGTTATTGTTACGGTTATTATAGTTGCAATCTTCACCGGCCTCGTTGATGTGATCGTGTCTGGGTTGTTGAGACTATTAGGTCGATTAGGGGGGTGAAGGGCCACTAATTTGGTCCCTTCGACATGAGTGAAAAGGTGAACGAAAATAGACTTTGGTATGTTGTACACACATACTCTGGCTATGAGAACAAAGTGAAGACTGACCTTGAAAAAAGGGTCGAATCGATGGGCATGGAGGATAAAATCTTTCAAGTTATGGTACCCATTGAAGAGGTAGTGGAATACAAGGACGGTAAGAAGAAGGTAAGTCAACGCAAAGTTTTCCCTGGTTATGTCATGGTGGAAATGATAGTTACAGATGATTCTTGGTATGTGGTTCGCAACACACCAGGCGTAACAGGCTTCGTAGGGAGTGGGGTTAAACCGATTCCTTTGGAAAAACACGAAGTAGATGTAATTTTGCGTAACATGGGAGTAGAAACAACTAAAGCAGATTTCGCCGTAGGTGAAAATGTGAAGGTTGTGGCTGGCCCTTTCCAAGACTTCACCGGTACGATTACGGAAATCAGTCTGGAACGTGGTAAGCTAAGAGTTAGTATTTCCATGTTTGGACGGGAAACCCCAGTGGAATTAGACTTCCACCAAGTGTCCAAACTCTAGGGGTTTCGAGGTTTTTTGAGTGGGAGGATCATGGATCCGCCATAACCACATTATTTTAAGGGGGTGTATGCGCCGTGGCAAAGAAGGTAAGTGCCATCATCAAACTGCAAGTCAACGCAGGTAAGGCCAACCCGGCGCCGCCGGTAGGACCGGCTCTAGGTCAACATGGTGTCAATATTATGGAGTTCTGTAAGGCGTTTAACGAAAGAACTGCTAATCAGGTTGGAATGGTTATTCCGGTAGTTATTACTGTTTATGAGGACCGGACGTTTTCGTTTATTACCAAAACTCCACCTGCATCAGTATTAATCAAGAAGGCTATGAAAATTGAGCGTGGTTCTGGTGTGCCGAACCGAGAAAAGGTTGGAACTATTAAACGGGACCAAATTCGGGAAATTGCCGAGTTGAAAATGCCTGATCTCAATGCGGCTAACGTGGAAAATGCCATGAGAATGGTAGAAGGCACCGCTCGCAGTATGGGTGTAGTTGTCGAAGATTAAGCCAGAAACGCTATAAATAGAGTGAAGTAAGTGGGAGGAATCAAATCCGCTTGCACCACAAAGGAGGACATGACCATGGCAAAACGAGGTAAACGGTATCAAGATGCTGCTAAGCTAGTTGATGCTGAAAAACTCTACTCACCAGCTGAGGCCATTGAATTGGTAAGAAAATGTGCCACCGCCAAATTTGATGAGACGGTGGAAGTAGCTTTTAAACTAGGGGTAGACCCCCGACACGCGGATCAACAAGTACGCGGTACCGTGATTTTACCCCACGGAACCGGTCGTGATGTACGAGTTTTAGTATTCGCTAAAGGTGAACAGGCAGAAGAGGCGAGAGCTGCTGGAGCGGACTTTGTCGGTGACGAAGATCTTGCTGAGAAAATCCAAGGTGGTTGGACCGATTTTGATGTAGCCATTGCCACTCCCGACATGATGGGTGTTGTAGGTAGGCTAGGTCGGATTTTAGGACCCCGTGGTTTAATGCCTAACCCCCGAACCGGCACTGTCACACCTGATGTAGGTAAGGCAGTAGAAGAATCTAAGGCTGGTAAGGTAGAATACCGTGTTAATAAAGAAGCTGGTATGCACGTACCCATTGGTAAAGCATCTTTTACTGATGAACAGCTTTATGGCAACTTCGTAGCCTTGATGGATGCAGTAGTTAAGGCGCGCCCAGCCAGTGCTAAGGGTACCTTTATTCGTCGGATACACATATCTAGCACCATGGGCCCTGGTATTCGTCTCAATGCTCAGGAGGCAGTGGCTGCTAGGTAAAAAGTATTGACCAACGTTTATAGCCGTGCTATACTTGAAACGTTGTTCCAATTAAATAGACCGAACCGTAGACCGCCGGTGTCGTCTTTTGGGGAAGACCCAAAAGCCGTTGTAGAGTACGAAGTATTCTACTCTGGTTTTTAGCAAGACGCTTAAAGAAGGAAATGTCCCTTCGCCTGCCGAGGTTGGAGAGTATGAAGTTTTCATCTGTGATGTTATCTTCGATATGATCATGGGATCTCCGCCTTGCTGCGGTAGATCCTTTTTGTTTGTCCCAAGGAGGTGAAGTGATGGCAAGACCAGAAAAAGTAGCAGTGGTTAAAGAAATTCAAGATCGGATTTCCCAATCCCAAGGAGCAGTTTTGACTGACTATCGTGGTTTGGATGCAGGTCAAATGACCGCGCTCCGGAAAGAGCTACGGGATGCAGGTGTGGAGTTTAAAGTATTAAAGAATACTCTCACCATTTTAGCAGCTCAGGAATTGGATATGGATGATTTGATTCCCCTTTTAAATGGGCCAACAGCAATTGCCTTTGGCTATGATGATCCGGTAGCACCAGCGAAGATTTTAAGCGAGTTTGCTAAGACGAATAAGGTGCTAGAGATTAAGGGTGGAATTTTAGAAGGTAAAGTGCTAGATCCTGAAGGTGTTAAGAGTCTAGCGGACTTACCAAGCAGAGAGGTTCTTCTTTCCATGGTACTCCGCGGAATGCAAGCACCGATTGCTGGTATGGTCAACGTATTGCAGGGTAACATTCGCAATTTAGTTTATGCCTTAGAGGCAGTAAGAAAACAAAAAGAAGAAGCAAGTGCATAATTGCAATCCTTGAGGAGGGTATTTAAATGACCAGAGAAGATATTTTGCAAGCTATTGAGAATATGACCGTTTTAGAGTTAAGTGAATTAGTTAAAGCTATGGAGGAAAAATTCGGCGTATCCGCTGCTGCTCCCGTAGCTGTAGCTGCTGCTCCTGCAGCCGCTGCTGAAGCTGCTGAAGAGAAGACCGATTTTGACGTTATTCTCCAAAGCGCTGGTGAGAAGAAGATCAACGTAATTAAGGTTGTTCGCGAACTCACTTCCCTCGGCCTCAAAGAAGCCAAAGAGTTAGTTGACAATGCTCCTAACCCTGTCAAAGAAGGCGTTTCTAAAGAGTTAGCCGAAGAAGTTAAGGCCAAGCTAGAAGAAGCTGGTGCAACTGTAGAAATTAAGTAAGAGTGAGATAAAAAAAGAGGGACTTCCCGTTAGGGGAGGTCCCTTGAATTTTTGAGGCTGAAACACTACCGTTGCTTGACAACAAAAAATGCCTATGATATCATGGATTAGTGGAAAAAAGGGGAACATTATTCCCGCTTTATGTTTATTCAACATAGCAACGGGAAATCCTGCTATCTTCTCAATTATTTTGGAAGGTGAGGAAAAGGGAAATAATTAAAGCGAGGGCGGACACCCCTTGCTTTTCATCATGTTTCTTAGATACCAATAGGAGAGGTGAGGGCCCTTGGTAGAAACTACGCACGTTGGTAAACGGGAACGGTATAGCTTTAGCAAAATTGAAGAAGTACTTGAAATGCCCGACTTAATTGAGATCCAGCACAAATCGCACCAATGGTTTTTGGAGACCGGTTTAAGAGAAATGTTTGACGACGTTTCTCCTATCCAAGATTTCACCGGCAACTTAGTTTTGGAGTTTATGGAGTACAGTTTTGGCGAACCTAAGTATGAGGTTGAAGAGTGTAAAGATCGGGATGTAACATATGCTGCTCCCCTTCGTGTGCGAGTTAGGTTAGTTAATAAGGAAACCGGCGAAGTAAAAGAACAAGAAGTCTTTATGGGTGACTTTCCCTTAATGACTGAGCATGGTACCTTTATTATTAACGGCTCCGAGCGCGTGATTGTTAGCCAATTAGTAAGATCGCCCGGCGTTTATTTTGATTATACAGTTGATACAAGTGGCAAGAAACTTCATTCTGCCAGCATTATTCCTAACCGTGGGGCCTGGTTAGAGTTTGAGACTGACTCCAATGATGTGCTTTGGGTCCGGATCGATCGAACCAGAAAGCTTCCAGCCACGGTATTGATTCGCGCTCTGGGAATTGGTAGTGATGATGCTATCCGCCAAACTTTTCACGAGGCCCCTAGTATTGTGGCCACGTTAGAGAAGGACAGTACTCAATCGGAAGCGGATGCCTTAATTGAGATTTATAAACGTTTACGACCGGGAGAGCCTCCCACAGAAGAAAGTGCGCGAGGTTTATTTTCCACGCTCTTTTATGAGCCTAAGCGCTATGATTTAGCTGGTGTAGGTCGGTATAAGATCAACAAAAAACTTCGCCTTACAGAGCGCTTGGTCGGCCGTATTTCTACTGAGAATGTTGTCAACCCAGAAACTGGCGAGTTGTTGGTGGAACAGGGGCAAAGAATTACCCGAAAGCAAGCAGAACAGATCCATGCTGCAGGTATTAATGGGGTTCTGATCACTACTCGGGAAGGCGATGAAGTTCGCCTTTTCGCCAACGAACAGCCGGCAGAAGACGTGACTGTAATTACCCCTGCGGATATTTTAGCTACTATTAACTATATGGTTGCCCTCTCTTATGATATTGGCACAGTGGATGACATTGACCACCTAGGTAATCGTCGCCTCAAAAGTGTGGGTGAATTATTGCAAAACCAATTCCGCATTGGTTTAAGCAGAATGGAAAGGGTAGTCCGGGAGCGGATGACCATTCAAGATGTGGAAGTCATCACTCCTCAAGCTTTAATTAATATTCGACCAGTTGTGGCCGCGATCAAGGAATTCTTTGGTTCCAGCCAACTTTCACAATTTATGGATCAGACCAATCCCTTGGCTGAATTAACCCATAAACGTCGATTGAGTGCCCTTGGACCCGGTGGTTTATCCCGGGATCGGGCGGGCTTTGAGGTTCGTGACGTTCATCACTCCCACTATGGTCGGATGTGTCCCATTGAGACTCCAGAAGGTCCAAATATCGGTCTCATTGGAGCCCTATGTACCTACTCACGTATTAACGAATATGGCTTCATTGAAACACCATATCGGGTTGTGGAAGATGGAGTAGTAACAGAAGAAATTCGCTATCTAACAGCGGATGAAGAAGATGCTTTTCGTATTGCCCAGGCTAATGAGGAAACAACTGAGGATCAACACTTTGTTAGATCTAGGGTGACAGTACGGGAACGGGAAGAGATCAAGAACGTACCAGCAGATTCAGTAGAATTCATGGACGTTTCTCCCAAGCAAACAGTTAGCATTGCTACTGCCTTAATTCCTTTCTTAGAAAACGATGACGGTGCTAGAGCCCTCATGGGTGCTAACATGCAGCGTCAAGCAGTACCTTTGCTTGAGGCTGAGGCCCCGTTAGTAGGAACAGGCATGGAATATAAAGCAGCCATCGATTCTGGTGCCATAGTCTTGGCCAAGAACGATGGTGTAGTTGAAAGGGTTACAGGTCGGGAGATTGTGGTTAAGACAGCCACCGGTAAAGATCAGTATAAGCTATTGAAATTTGCCCGCTCTAACCAAGGAACCTGTATCAACCAGAAACCACGTTGTTTTGTTGGACAACAAGTTAAAAAAGGTGATATCCTTGCAGATGGTCCATCCACTGATCAAGGAGAATTAGCCTTAGGTCGTAATGTGGTCGTGGCTTTCGTACCATGGGAAGGCTATAACTACGAGGACGCTATTTTAATTAGTGAAGAATTAGTTAAGGATGATGTCTTTACATCTATCCATATAGAAGAATATGAAGCACAAGCTCGGGACACTAAACTAGGTCCTGAGGAAATCACCAGAGACATTCCTAACGTAGGTGAAGAGAGTCTCAAAAACCTTGATGAACGGGGTATTGTGCGCATTGGGGCAGAGGTTAAACCAGGAGACATTCTTGTTGGTAAGGTAACTCCTAAAGGTGAAACTGAACTTACTGCAGAAGAGAGATTGCTCCGGGCTATCTTTGGTGAGAAGGCGAGAGAAGTTAGGGATACCTCCCTTCGAGTTCCCCACGGTGAAGGTGGCATCGTTGTGGATGTCCGTGTTTTCACACGAGAAGAAGGGGATGAACTATCCCCTGGAGTAAACCGCCTGGTCCGTGTTTATGTGGCTCAAAAACGGAAAATCTCCGAAGGGGACAAAATGGCAGGACGCCATGGCAACAAAGGGGTTATTTCCCGCATTATGCCTGTGGAAGATATGCCTTTCTTGCCAGATGGAACACCAGTCCAAATAGTCCTTAATCCCTTGGGGGTACCTTCTCGGATGAATATTGGGCAGGTTCTAGAAACCCACTTGGGAATGGCTGCGAAGCTTCTTGACATTCATGTGGCAACTCCAGTTTTTGATGGGGCCAGTGAAATGGAAGTAATGGATATGATGGAGAAGGCGGGGATGTCTCGGGATGGTAAGACCATTTTGTATGATGGTCGAACCGGTGAACCCTTCGATAATCCCGTTACAGTGGGAATCATCTACATGGTGAAATTGGCTCACTTGGTAGACGACAAGATTCACGCCCGTTCTACCGGTCCTTATTCTTTAGTGACCCAACAACCCTTAGGTGGTAAGGCCCAATTTGGTGGTCAACGCTTTGGGGAAATGGAAGTCTGGGCATTAGAGGCTTATGGAGCTGCCTACACCCTCCAGGAAATCTTGACAGTTAAGTCTGACGACGTTGTAGGTAGGGTTAAGACCTATGAGGCCATTGTTAAAGGGGAGAACATTCCAGAACCTGGGGTGCCAGAATCTTTCCGAGTTTTAATTAAGGAACTGCAAAGCTTGGCCTTAGATGTGCGGGTCTTAGGTGAAAACGAAGAGGAAATCGAGATTAAGGAAGAGGAAGAAGATATTAGCGAAATGGCCAGAGAACTTGGAATCGACATTCAAGGTCGTAGTGCCAGCACTAGTATCACTCGCTCACCAGAACTAAGCGGTCGTTCCAAGGCGGCTCAAGCCGAAGAGGATGATGAAGATGAAAATGGTGATACCTCTAATCTAGAAGATGAGGATGAGGAACTCGATGGAGATCTTGACGAGGATTTGTCCTTAGATGATGAAGATTTTTCTCTCGATGATCTTGATGACTTAGCAGATGATGAGGAAGACGTTTAGAATCCAGTTGGTTAACGGATAGACAAAAAGGAGGGACGGCCCTTGCTGGATGTCAATAATTTCGATCGGATTCGAATTGGGCTGGCATCACCAGAACAGATTCGGGCTTGGTCTAGTGGTGAAGTCAAGAAACCGGAAACAATTAACTATCGCACTCTCAAACCAGAACGGGAAGGTCTTTTCTGTGAAAAGATTTTCGGACCCACCCGGGATTGGGAATGTCACTGTGGTAAATATAAGCGGGTTAGATATAAAGGAATAGTGTGTGATCGCTGTGGCGTTGAGGTAACTCGCGCCAAAGTAAGACGGGAGCGCATGGGCCATATTGAACTGGCAGCACCTGTTTCTCACATTTGGTTTTTCAAAGGAATCCCCAGTCGTATGGGTTTGATTCTAGATATGTCTCCAAGAACTTTGGAGAAGGTACTTTATTTTGCTTCTTATGTTGTTGTCGATCCTGGTGAAGGCACTGGCCTTGCCAAGCAGCAATTATTAAGTGAAGGCGAATACCGAGAATACCGGGAGCGTTATGGCAACGCCTTTACTGCAGGTATCGGTGCAGAAGCAATCAAACAACTTCTAGAAGAACTCGATTTAGAGGAAATGAGTAAAGAGTTACGGAAAGAGATTTCCGAGACTTCTGGTCAACGTCGGGTGCGTGCTGTTCGCCGTCTAGAAGTAGTAGAGGCTTTCCGGACCTCTGGTAATGATCCTGCCTGGATGATTCTAGATGTAATTCCAGTCATTCCTCCAGAACTGCGCCCCATGGTACAACTAGATGGCGGTAGATTCGCCACTTCTGATCTTAATGATCTGTATAGACGGGTTATCAATCGTAATAATCGTTTAAAGCGACTTTTGGAGCTTGGGGCACCGGAGATCATTGTGCGTAATGAAAAACGTATGCTTCAAGAAGCGGTTGACGCGTTAGTAGATAACGGTAGGCGAGGTCGCCCCGTAACTGGCCCTGGCAATCGTCCCTTGAAGTCCCTTAGTGATATGCTCAAGGGTAAACAAGGTCGTTTCCGCCAGAACTTACTAGGAAAACGGGTTGACTATTCTGGACGTTCGGTAATTGTAGTAGGACCGAGTTTGCGGATGCATCAATGTGGTTTACCAAAAGAGATGGCCCTGGAGCTATTCAAACCCTTTGTTATGAAAGAGTTAGTGGAGAAGGGGTTAGCTCACAACATTAAGAGTGCCAAAAAGATGGTTGATCGAGTACGCCCTGAAGTTTGGGACGTAGTAGAAGAGGTAATTAAAGAGCATCCAGTTTTGTTAAACCGTGCTCCCACCCTACACCGTTTGGGTATTCAGGCCTTTGAGCCGGTCTTAGTTGAAGGTAAAGCCATACAACTGCACCCCTTAGTCTGTGCTGCTTATAACGCGGACTTTGACGGTGACCAAATGGCAGTTCACGTACCTCTTTCCGCGGAAGCGCAGGCTGAAGCAAGACTGCTTATGCTTTCTACCAATAACATTTTGGTGCCTTCCAGTGGTCGCCCTATTGTGACTCCAAACCAAGATATGGTAATTGGCTTGTATTATCTCACTGCCCATAAAGAAGGGGCTAAGGGTGAAGGTCGCTACTTCGGTTCAATCGATGAAGTGACCCACGCGTATAATGCCGGATCAATTAGTCTGCATGCCATGATCATCTTAAGGCAAGAGGATGGTACTCGCCTAGAGACCACTGCAGGCCGCCTGTTTGTGAATGGCATTCTGCCTGAAGGCATGGATTATATCAACCATGAACTTGATAAAAAGAAACTAGGACTCTTGGTTGATAAACTGTATAGAAAAGTTGGTGCTACCGAAACCGCTAGAGTTTTAGATGATGTGATGCAACTAGGCTTCAGATACAGTACCCAATCGGGAACTACCGTGTCTGTTGCGGATATTGCGGTGCCACCTACGAAAGATGAACGCATCCGCACTGCGGAAGCAGAAGTTGAGCAAATTGAGATTCAATTCCGTCGCGGTTTACTCACGCCGGAAGAACGTTATCAAAGGGTTTGTGAACTTTGGACGGACACGAAAGATATTGTAACTATAGAAATGCTCAACAACTTCGATAAATTTAATCCTGTGTATATGATGGCCATTTCAGGAGCCAGGGGTAATGAGTCTCAAATCAGCCAATTGGCTGGAATGCGTGGATTGGTTGCGGACCCAACCGGTAAAACCTTTGAAATTCCTATTAAAGCGAACTTTAGGGAAGGACTTACCGTTCTGGAGTACTTCATTTCCAGTCACGGTACGAGAAAAGGTCTTGCTGATACAGCGATTAGAACCGCGGACTCTGGTTATTTGACTAGAAGACTGGTGGATGTTTCTCAAGATGTTATTGTCCGGGAACATGATTGTGGCACTAAGGATGGTATTATGGTTAGAGCCATCAAGGAGATCTCCGGTGAAACGGAAGCCATTATCGAACCTCTCTGGGAACGTTTAGCTGGTCGAGTGGCCGCTGAAGATGTTCTCCACCCAGATACTGGAGCAGTCTTGATCGAAGCCAATCAGATGATTGATGATGAGTGTGCTCAGCGGATTGAAGAGGCGGGTGTTGAAGAAGTTAACATTCGTTCTGTCTTAGCTTGTCAAACCCGTTATGGTGTCTGTGTGCAATGTTACGGACGAGACTTAGCTTATGGTAGCTTAGTGGAAGTAGGCGAGGCTGTTGGTATCGTGGCCGCCCAGTCGATTGGTGAACCTGGTACACAGCTCACCATGAGAACGTTCCACACCGGTGGCGTTGCAGGGGACGATATTACCGCTGGTCTACCTAGGGTGGAAGAACTCTTTGAAGCTAGAAAGCCAAAA
>JAAZLB010000381.1 GCA_012799535.1 Bacillota bacterium
CAAATGCTCTTCAATAGTGGAGGAAAAACCCATAATAATCCCTTCGGGTCGCGTAGCTAGAATTACCCGATTAGCCCGGGGGGTAGTAATTACTTGTCCACAGATCTCAAATTTTTCCCCTTTAGCATATTCAAAGATCCAGTTTTCCTTAGTATGATCCTGGGGACGCACTGCGTCCATCACATTCAGGGTTGCTAACTTTCCATTAACTACAGGGACTTGCACTTCAGGAAAAAACATAGAGCCCTGTTTAGGCGACAAAAGGGATGTGTAAACGAGGGAATTCGCACCAAGAGCAGCCATTTGGTTAGCGATAATTCCAGCTTGGCCTCCCATACTCTCTTGACGAACTGTAAACTTTTCCTCAAGCCATTTAAGCATGTGGATGTTTCGTAACACAATATAATGAGATTTCCCCTCTTTAAGGGCAGCTAAAAGCACCGCAAGAAATTCATCTTCGGTGTTGATCTCCACAATCTCTTTATCCACTAAGCGTTCCACCGCCTGCACATCAATGCGGGAATCGGTCTCTACGGGAGCTAAATTCTCTTGGGTGAGATGAACTACAACGTCAACATTCGTATTAAAGGCGGCCAAAGTATTAGTTTTGATCTTGTTTTGCACTGCCTTTTTTACCCTGTTTTGCCATAGAGTCTGCAACAAACCTACCTCCTATAACTCGTACTACTAAAATATACTACCACAATCCCCCTTGTTAGGCAATGTTAAAGGGGTGTTGTCAGTTTACTGCGTCTCCATAATAACGTAAAATTCCTGCAAAGATTGCCGCGGCTACCCGTTTTTGATAACCAACTTGCCCAAGAAGTTCAGCCTCTCGAGGATTGGACAAAAAACCCACTTCTACTAAGGCCGCGGGCATGGTTGTATCTCTAAGTACCCGAAAATCTCCTGTTTTAGCTAAGCGATTGTTCGGACCCAGGTGTTTTACTAGCTCAGTCTGAATGTCCTTGGCTAGTCGTTGGTCCTCTAGACGACCTTCATAATAGAAGGTTTGAGCTCCAGACCAAATCGGTGAAGGGAAATAATTGGCATGGATGGAGATGTAGAGATCTGCCTTAGCCTCTTCTGCTATGGTGACTCGGCGAATAAGGTCTTGCCTTTTGCGGTTCAGGAGATGGGCTTCGCTAGAATCGGCTAAATCGTAATCACCTCGCCTAACCATGATCACATACACCGCAGCCTTTTTTAGTAGCAGTTCCAACTCCTTAGCAATTTCTAAGGTAATGTCTTTTTCCAAGACCCCCTTGCCACTTACCGCTCCTGGATCAATGCCACCATGACCTGCATCAATCACGATGACCCGCCCCGAAATGCCACGGTGAGGACGTCCACTAAAAACTGGAATCCAAAGGCCTTGGGCAGTACCTAAGTAGATACCTATGGTGAGGCAGACCAGCGCCCACCAGATCACCTGTTTTCCAGTGAAAAGCCAGACCCGCATAAAAACACCTCCACACCTAAGGGTATTCAGGCGTGGAGCTGTTTACAACACTTGAGGACCCTAAACCCTGCTTTCTTTGCCACTGTCTCACAATTTCCAGCTAGTTCTCTCAGGTAGTTTTCTAGGCTTTTGGCCCCCTGCTTAGTGCGAATCACTACGAGGAGACATCCACTAGGTTTAAGCGCTTTATATGCATCAGTCAGAAGGGAATAAAAAACTTCTTTACCCGCCCTAATCGGTGGGTTGGAAACTACCAAATCAAACTGGTGGTTAGCTACAGCTTCTAAACCGTCACTAACAAGGGCTTTGGCGTTTTTTATTCCGTTAATATTAAGGTTTTTTTGGGCCAATTCTACCGCCCGTTCATTCACATCCACTAGGTAGACAAACCCACCAGGAGCCACCACGGTTGCTGCAACCATTCCAATGGGACCATAACCACAACCTAAATCTAAAACGGTATCACCTGGTTCGCAAGGCATAGACTCGATCAAAAGTTTCGAGCCTAAGTCTATTTCATCCCGAGAAAAGACGCCAGCATCTGTGTGAAAAAGGTAAATTCGCCCCCGCAATTCTTCAGTGAACTCGTGGGGTTTATGCTCTGCACTAGGTCGTTTGGTGAAATAATGTTCTGCCATGTTAATCCCGCTCCCTTTCTAGTGCTTGCAGTACTAAATCCACATGAGCTGCAACCTCCTCAGCCGCTTCCGGATCCGCTCCTTCTAAGGCTTCTTCGAGAAGAGTTAGGGCTTCTTCATAACGTCCCACAAGATAATAAGCATAGCCGAGGGTATCCAAATAGGCGTATTTTCGTTCCAGGGCCACCGCCTGTTCCGCTAGTTCCAGTGCCTTAGAGATCTGCACCTCACGAAGTAAATAATGATAAGCTAGATTGTTTAAGGCTAGGGCGTTGTGGGGTTCTCGCATTAACACCTGTTGATAATTTTCCACTGCTCCCAAAAAGTTTCCTAAACCTTCGTAGACAAAGGCTTGGTAGAGATAGACTTGCCAAAATTGTGGTGCTAAAGCTAGCATCTGTTGACAGGTAAGTAGCGCATCCGACCACCGCTTTTCCTCAAATTCCGCGAAAAAACGACTGTGGAGATCCTTTAAGTCACCTAATTTCCATGCAGAACTCTCTGGCACCC
>JAAZLB010000382.1 GCA_012799535.1 Bacillota bacterium
CCCCTGTTTGCCCCAGTATTGATCGAGGGAAAAGAATAAGCAGATTTCGCCCTAGTGGACTTTATATCCGCTAGGGTATTTTTGTTTTAAGGTAGTGGCAATCTTAGATGGTGATGATGAAGTTACAGATGGTTGTCCACCAGCTTAATAAGGTCATTGCCAATTTCAGCCCTATCTGTTATACTGTTATATGGACAGATATAACAGTGTGAACGGTTGATGATGAATATGAAACTAATCATTTCGAACGCTTCAGGCGTACCGATTTACGAGCAGATTAAACAACAGATTAAAGCAGCCATATTGTCCGGTGAGTTGCAAGCGGAACAAGCATGCCCCTCCCTAAGGACAATTGCAAAGGAATTGAGAATTAGTGTGCTGACTGTGTCAAGAGCTTACACGGAATTAGAAGAAGAAGGTTTCGTGAAGAATGTTCAGGGACGCGGCTGCTTTGTAGTAAGGCGTGGACCAGAGTTAGTCAGGGAACAGTTAATGTGCCAAGTAAAGGAGACATTTTTGGAGGCAATCAAGGTGGCTCGCATGGCGGGTCTGTCCCAAGAGGAGTTACATCATCTTTTAGATATTTTAATGGAAATGAAATCCGACGAGTGATTTTCCCACAAGGGAGGTGAGCTTATGGATCTGACGATTGTGCTAGTTGGCTTGCTGATCGGTGTTGGAATTCCTATTAGAAATAAGATCATCCGAGAATATCGTAGTAAGAAGAAAAGAAATATGAAATGATGGGTAAGGAGCATTGCAGATGTGTATTTTGGAAGCCATCGATTTGAAAAAGGATTACGGTGCTGAGCCAAACATCACTCATGCCCTCAACGGTATTAGCTTCAAAGTCGCTAAGGGTGAATTTGTAGGAATAATGGGCGCCTCTGGCTCAGGGAAGACCACGTTGTTGAACTGTATCTCCACTATCGATACGCCAACTAGCGGGCAGATTTACCTGGATGGAAAAGACTTGCTTCAAATCAACGACCGTGACCTTGCTCGTTTTAGACGGGAAAATCTTGGGTTTATTTTCCAAGATTTTAATCTGCTTGATACTTTAACGGTTCAGGAAAATATTGCCTTGGCGCTGGTTATCAATAAGGAAGATTCTAAGAAGATTGACTTTAAGGTCCAGGAGATCGCGGCGAGATTGGGGATCCAGGATGTGCTAGGAAAACACCCCCATCAAATCTCAGGTGGTCAAAAACAACGCTGTGCTTGTGCCCGCGCCATTGTCAATAAACCCCGTCTGATTCTAGCAGACGAACCAACGGGGGCATTGGATAGTAACTCTTCTCGCACCCTGATGGAAGCGATGCAGGAAATGAATCGTAGCCTGCAAGCTACAATCCTGATGGTAACACACGATGCTTTTTCTGCGAGTTATACTTCGCGCATTCTGTTTTTAAATGATGGAACGATTTACGGTGAGCTAGAGCGGGGTACTCAATCCAGAGCCCAGTTTTTTGGGCAGATCTTAGCCATCTTAGAAGAGTTAGGAGGGTATTCAGGATGTATACCCGACTCAGTTTGAGAAATATGCACCGGAGCCTAAGGAACTATGTGCTTTACTTCATAACACTTACTTTAATTGTGGCGTTAATGTACTCATTTCTATCGTTAAGCTTTTCAGATGATGTGAAAGGCCTCGCCGAGAATATTTCCCTGCTCACTAATGGGTTAATGCTGTTTTCGGTGGTTGTCGCCCTGATCAGTGCTTTTATCACTAGCTACGCGATGGACTTCATTTTGGTGCAA
>JAAZLB010000060.1 GCA_012799535.1 Bacillota bacterium
CTTTTTCGCGGACCAGATCTGGGACATATGGCAGAGGTAGAGAGTATGTGGCTACACGAACTTTATAGTCGCCATGTGCCGGATATTCCCTTTGATAAGGTACCCCAACGGGAGAAACATCAGATTAGCTTGAACTTCCCCCTTGATGGAAGCTCCCTATTTGATTACGGTACTTTAGAAGGACAATTCTCACCTAAATATCGAGTTAATTTAGGTGGGCGATGGAAGCAAGATCACTGGGATGTTTTTGCCCAATATGACGTGTTCAGTTCATTTTTGACCCGTTGGTGGCTCGGTGCTGGTGTGCGTTACGATAAACAGGAGGAGAGCTGGTGCTTTACTCCCCTTCTCGAAGGACAATGGCAGTATGGTCAATGGGGTGTAAGCCTTCGCCTCGATCATTTCCAAGATCAATGGAATTTTGAACCAGGAATGCGCTATTATTCATCTGATTGGGCTTGGTCTCTAGAAGTAAATACAAGTGGAATTGGCCTACGATATTATTGGTAGACAGCCAAATTTATTAAAGGAAGGGGCAAGCCCTTCCTTTTTTGTGTTTACTAGTCTACTTCAAACCGTTCCACTAACTGCTGTAATTGAACTGACAGCTGATTAAGGCTACTAGCTAAGGATGCTACTTCTTCCATTGTCGCGGACTGTTCTTCTGTGGCGGCAGCTAACTGCTCACTCCCAAGGCGCATGCTCTGCATCCCTGCGGAAACCTCCTGAACTTCTTGTGAGGTAGTTTCAATAGAACGGAGGATTTCTGTGAGTACTTGACCACTTTTGGCTACGACTGTAGCATTAACATCTGCCTTGGTGGCACTATCGCCAATTCCTCGTATTGCACTTTCCGTATCTTGTTGAATCAATTGAATTAGGTTAGTAATATTGTCTGCCGCTTCAGAGGATTGTTCGGCCAATTTTCTCACTTCATCAGCTACTACTGCAAATCCTCGGCCGTGTTCTCCCGCCCGCGCCGCTTCAATGGCTGCGTTAAGGGCTAAAAGATTGGTTTGCTCAGCTATGTCGGAAATGAGTTCTACAATGCTTCCTATTTCTCTAGAGCGCTGGCCAAGACCCTCCACTGATTCGGCTAGCTCCGCAATTCCATTTCTCACCTCGGTAGTTTTGGCTACTGCATCTTCTAGGACCTTCTCACCTTCAATAGCTTTGGTGGCAATTTCTTGCATGGATTGGGACATGGCCACAGAATTATCCCCCACCTGCTCCACTGTGACTGCAAATTGATTAGAGGTGCTGGCCACTTCTTGAATGGAAGCACTAGTCTCTTCTGTGGAGGCAGAGAGTTCTTCACTAGCACTGGCCAAATCTTGGGCAGCAGTGAAGGTGTCTTTGATCATTTTCCCCACATCTACTCGCAATTGTTCTAGGGCTTGGAAGGCAGTACCCACCTCGTCTTTACTGGTACTACTAATTTTGGTGCAGAAATCCCCAGTAGCTAGTTTATCAATATGATTAACTAAGGTATGAATTTGTTTTGTGAAAGTTCCGGACCAATACCAAACAGCTAGGGCGACTAAAATTAAGAGAAACACTAGAGCAAGTGCAATGGTATAATGGGTTCTCTTTTGTAAAGAAACGAATTCTTCAAGGGAAATACCTAGATGAAGTGTGCCACTTTCGTCATCTAGCATGACCTGGTAATGGTGGATGATTTCATTATTCTTAAATTCCGTTTCGTGATATGCTTGGCCAACTTCGTTTCTATTAGAGTGATAAATGTATGTAGAACCGTCTTCCACAAAGGCATAGACGATACTTCCATCTTTGATGATTTGTTCTAAGGTGGCTTGCAGACCAATTTTAGACATAATCTCTTGGAGCGATTGGGCACTAACCCCCACCTGGACGATTCCAGATTGATCCGTTCTGGATACTCCCACAAATTTGAACATCTGCCCATCAATATCGCGCACGGTGGCCTTTTGAGTCACCTTACCAGTTCGAGAAGTGAGTAAAGCCCTGAAAGGAAAGGCTTGGGCAGTTGGATCATCTGGAAAACGCCAACCAATTGCATCTCGGTTGTTACTATAAAGAACAACCCCATCATGATCCGTGATGTAGATTTCTTCCACCGCGGTTGTTTCCACTATGTGATCAACCATCTGTTGATCTAATTCGCCCGTACCTATAAGGAGATTTAGAAGGCTAGAAATACTAAGCATTTGGTTTTCCAGCATCTCCTCTGCAGTAGCGGTTGCTTGTCCAGACGTTACGTGGGAGCTACTTACTAGACGAGCCAGTTCACTCGCTTCATCTTCCACCAAAGCCTGCAAGGCTTTGTTATACAAGGTGACAGGAATTAAGGTTGCAGTTAACGCACCAACTACAAATAATAGGCCAAACATGAGAATTAATCTAGTTCTAATACTTCTTCTTCTCATGACATCTCCCCCAATTAGTAAATTCGCACTTTGAATAAAGGACTATACTAGAACCTTCTATGTCATACGCGAAACACCTTGTAAGAAAGAACAACTTGCGATTACTAGACACATTATTATCGAATCAGCTCAATTTCGTAAATATGTGACCATAATTTTCCGGTTACAAACAAACGGTTGTTCTCGAGGTCATAAGCGATTCCATTTAAGACATCTACCTTGGGATTTAGTTCCATTTCTAAGTGGTGGAGCTCGCTCAGATCTATCCGACCGATAACTTTTCCAGTTTGGGGATCTATCTGCAAAATCCAGTTAGTGAACCACACATTGGCGTAAATCTCTCCATTAATGTACTCCAATTCATTAAGGCGCTTGACAGGACCATCTTGATCAAATACCTTGATTTTTTTGACAGGCTGATAAGAGGTAGGGTCAAGGTAGGTAATAACCTCCGATCCATCACTCATAATTAGGTGTTTTCCGTCTGTAGTAAGTCCCCACCCTTCTGTTTCATAAGTGAAGTCAACAACTTGTTCAAAAGTGGCTAAGTCATAAACAAACCCACAACCTTCACGCCAAGTTAGCTGAAAGAGCCTGTCTCCTAGAATGGTTATTCCTTCGCCGAAAAATTCCTCATCTAATTCCACAAGTTTCAAGACCACACCATCTTCGATTCTGACTTTGCGCAGGGAAGATTCACCATAAAGACCAGTACCTTCATACAAAAATCCGTCATAAAAAACGAGACCTTGAGTGAAAGCGGTGGGATCGTGGGAGTATGTACTCACAATTTCATAAGAATAGATAGTTTCGCCCTTTACACCGCCAATTAACACAGAATCAGTAGAAGCCATTTGAGCAAGGACGACTAACAATACTAGTAGCGTAATAGAGCGAAATCTCAACATGTGTCTTTCACCCCTATCTGAAGGTAA
>JAAZLB010000383.1 GCA_012799535.1 Bacillota bacterium
ATCCCTCCGCTTCGTTCCTAAAGTATTTCCACGACAGTCCTAGAAACCCTGCTATTTTTGAAGGATCTTGTGATCGGGGCAAGAATAATACTGCGAAAGGGTGTGAGTTCATGTTTAATGTCTTTGTTACTAGAAAACTACCAGGGAATGGCCTCGATAAATTACGTTCCCTTTGTAATGTAACAGTTTACCCCGAAGACCGCAATATGACTAAGGGAGAGCTTTTGGAAATTGTGGCTAAACAGGATGCCCTAATTACCATGCTTTCCGACCCCATTGATGGGGAAGTAATCACCGCAGGAGAAAAACTTAAGGTGATTGCTAACTACGCAGTTGGCTTTAATAATATTGATCTAGCCAGTGCCACAGCTAAAGGTATTCCCGTTGTGAATACACCGGATGTGCTAACTAATGCTAGTGCAGATCTAGCCTGGGCCCTTTTGATGAGTGTAGCACGACGGGTTGTTGAAGGTGACCAGATGACTCGCAAAGGGGAGTTTACTGGCTGGGCACCGGAAATGTTACTTGGGGTTGAGGTTTATGGGAAAACACTAGGTCTCATTGGTGCTGGACGCATTGGTCAAGCAGTGGCTAAACGCGCCATGGGCTTTGATATGAAAACTCTCTATCATAATCGCAATCGCCTACCTCTAGAGGTAGAACAAAAGTACAATTTAGAATATGTTGATCTGGATACACTTTTGCGAGAATCGGATTTTGTTTCCCTCCATTGCCCACTAACACCGGAAACAAAATATCTCATTGACGAACGGGAACTTAAACTAATGAAACCCACCGCGGTCTTGATTAACACGGCCCGCGGACCGGTAGTTAATGAAGTCGCTTTAGTCAAGGCTTTACAAGAAGGAACGATCTATGGTGCCGGTTTAGATGTGTTTGAGGATGAACCGGCCCTGAAGCCCGGCCTCGCTGAGCTACCAAATGTGGTTTTGACTCCCCATATAGCCAGTGCGGGATTGGAAACTAGAGTCCAGATGGTAGAAATGGTGGTAAATGATGTTTTAGCCGTTTTGCAAGGTGATCGTCCAAGTAATTTAGTAAATCCAGAAGTTTTCAAGGGGGAATAATGATGCCCAAAAGGTTGTATCGTTCTAGGGAAAAAAGGATTGGTGGAGTGTGTGGTGGCATTGCCGAGTATTTTAATATCGACCCCACTATTGTGCGCTTAATCTGGGCCATCTCCATCTTTGCTTACGGTACTGGGCTATTGGCCTACCTCATTTGTTGGATTGTGATCCCGGAGGATCCTTGGTATCGCTAAAACTAGAATTCTAAAAAGACCCTGGATGAAAACCTTCAGCCAGGGTCTATCTAATTGGGGTCATGTCATGAAATGGGAATCTCACAAAAATGAAGAAAGCGACCAGCTATTAGCTAATCGCTTCCATGATATGGCTCCCCGGGTTGGACTCGAACCAACAACCCTTCGGTTAACAGCCGAATGCTCTGCCATTGAGCTACCGGGGATTACTAAGGTTACTTTAGCATAGCTTTTTC
>JAAZLB010000384.1 GCA_012799535.1 Bacillota bacterium
AATATTTACCTGATATAACCGATGGTATTGTCATTCCTACTGAAGCTGTAGGTGAAATATACACTATGCTCAGCAAAATGGATGGGGAGCAACGTCGTAAGGTACCAGGATTAGAAAGATCCAGAGCTGATCTTAGTGTGGCCGGATTTGGGATCATTTATAAACTATTACAGGCCACGAACAGTCCTGATCTGACGGTAAGCGTTGCTAGTATTCGAGATGGACTTTTTTTCAGACACCTTTATCCTCGGGATCCAATCGTGTTTAATGTCCTCACCCACCATACTAACAATCTAATTGATTACCATAACTTAGATGAAAACCATTTACGTCGAGTTTCCAATTTAGCGGTTACTCTTTTTGATCAACTGCAACCCTTGCATGGCCTAGGAAGTACAGAACGTCGATTACTGTTGATCGCAGGCCTACTCCACGAACTAGGTATAGTCATCAGTGTGGAGAGTGTGGAAAAACATACCTTGTACACTATCTTAAACTCACCCCTACGAGGTCTTAACCATCGAGAACGAGTCTTGGCCTCTTATTTGGCCGCTTCCCATGACCAATTATTCCAGGTGAATTTAGGGGATCATGTTACCCATGGACCCATTAGCTTAGATGATATCCAGAGTTTTAAAAAACTCGCACCCTTGTTGCAAATTGCTCATAGTCTAGACCGCTCCCGCACTGGAGTAGTCACCCATTTGCAAACTAGACTTACCAATGAAATCTGCGAGTTACGGGTTTTTGGTAGTGGCAAAGTCGATTTAGAAATTCGTGACGCTAGCCGACGAGCAGAAGCATTCGAAAAAGAATATGGTCTCAAGCTCGTTTTTGTCAAGGGTTAAGGGATAAAGGTAAATAAAAGGATCCTGGTTCGAGAAGAACCAGGATCTTCTTTATTTTAGTCAGCGTTTTTTAGGCCACCGCAGTCGCGATACTACTACCCAGTTCGCGGCAACGCTGTTCATCTTCTTCAGTCAATCCAAAACGGACTTTTACCGCTGGATGTGCCACGGCTAGTCTCATCTTCTCCAATCTTTCCTCTAACAGAGTCGCCGCTTCGCCACTCCACCCATAGTTGCCAAAGGTCGCGGCCATTTTGCCCTTAGAGGTAATGGCACTCAAAGAATCAATTACCCGCCAAACAGGATAAACTGCATCCGCGTTAATGGTTGGAGAACCTAGAATAATGGCGTCAAAACTGCTAATTGCCTCTTTTATTTCCTCATCAGTACTAGTGCCCACATCAATTAAGATTACCTCAACATTAGGATGTTGTTTGGCCCCCTCCGCCACTAATTCTGCCATACGCCTCGTATGCCCGTAAGCGGAGGCATAACCGATCACTACCTTTTTCTGTCCCCCTTTTTCAACCGCACTCAGATCCTTGTATAACTGAATAATCTGCTCAATGTTTTCATCAAGAATGGGGCCATGACCGGTAGCGATCATCTGGAGAGGCACTCCCTCTAGCTTAGCCACCGCCTCCTGCACTTTAGGTTTAAAGGGAGACATGATGGCGTCAAAATAATAAATAATTTCATCGGTGAAGTCCATTTCTTGTTGGCTCGCAAAAAGTTTTCCTTCAGGAAAACAAAAGTGGGATCCGAAACCATCACAAGTAAAAAGTATCTGCTCTTCCTCTAAATAACTCCACATGGTATCGGGCCAATGTAGGAATGGTGCCATAATGAAGCGCAATTTTCGATTACCTAAATCAAGGGTATCCCCTTCTCCTACAACCCGTTTGTTAAATTCCATATTTACCTGTTCGGTTAAAAACCCTAAAGCTGCTCGCGAACCATGGACGACAAGGTGTGGTGCACGCTTGAGCAACTCCTTAATGCTCCCTGCGTGATCAGGCTCCGTA
Organism: Bacillota bacterium; assembly: GCA_012799535.1. Classification (GTDB taxonomy): domain Bacteria; phylum Bacillota; class Limnochordia; order Darwinibacteriales; family Darwinibacteriaceae; genus UBA4996. The sequence continues at coordinate 1,874 of JAAZLB010000384.1, forward strand.
TGATTAATCACCAAATGCTTCAAATCAGCCAGGTCTATTTTCTCTTCAAGTTTAGCGAAAAATTCATCTTGGAACTCCAGCTTAACCCCATCAATGAGGACCGGTTCGTCACCTTCAATAAGATAAGAGTTATAAGTACTACCATATTCGGTAGGAATGATCACATCGAAGACCCGCAAATCGGGATCACGTACACCTACCCAGTGAATACCGGGGCGAATTTCCATGTAAATCACCTCTTTAACTTGATAATCATTCTCATTAAAATAGTATCCTTCTTAGTTGTTTTTGGCAACCCGTCAAATATCTTGATTTAGTGGGTTTATCTCTTCCAATCGCAACTAGACACCAAAATATCCACGATTTCGCCTAAACCCTTCCCATCCTCTTCCGTAAAGCGAGCTAGGATAGGGCTGTCCACATCTAAGACTCCTAATAGCTCCCCTGCCCCGGTAATCATAGGAATGACAACCTCAGAGCGGGACGCGGGATCACAGGTGATATGGCCAGGAAATTCGTGCACATCAGGTACCACTGTGGTAACCCTACGTGCCGCGGTGGTACCGCATACTCCTTTACCAAGGGGAATGCGAACACAGGCTGGTTTTCCTTGAAAAGGCCCTAAAACTAATTCGTCCCCCTCCAAAAGATAAAATCCTACCCAGTTAATCTCCTTTAGTCCCTCAAAGAGTAGGGCTGCAGTGTTGGACAAATTGGCCAACCAATGGGTTTCACCTTCTAAAAGTGCCTGTAGTTGGCTTTGTAATGTTGCATAGTCTGTATGATACATTCTCTAACCTCCCCTCCCTATGCCCAGTATAACCTAGGGAGGGGAAAAGTGCCAGATTATTGGATCGCCAACACGTTCATCACATCCCGTTTGATCTTGCGAAGGGTGGTACTTGGTTGATACATTAAGTTCTGATATTCGGTGAGCATTCGTTTAGCAGAAAAACGATGCATTGCCATGGAGATGCTAGCCCGCATCATCTCCTGCCAACCGGTGCGGTCTTCATAATACTTAGGAATTACTTCTTCTAAGAGTACCTCATACAAGGATAAGGCATCTACCATGGTCTGTTCAGGACCCTCATAGCCACCTCCGAATTGCCACCCATTGACACCATGTAAACAACCTTCTGGCCACCAACCATCCAAAACGCTAAGATTTAAAACCCCATTTAGAGCCGCCTTCATTCCGGAAGTAGCTGAGGCCTCTAAGGGCCTTTGAGGTGTATTTAACCATACATCACACCCGGAAGTGAGAATTCTACCCAATTCCATATTATAGTTTTCCAAAAACACCACACTTTCCGGGAACCGATAGGACATTTCTGCGATATTGGCCACAATTTGCTTACCCCAATCATCGGCAGGATGAGCTTTACCAGAAAAAACGAGCTGAATGGTACGGTCTTTCAATAAAGGTTCAATAATATGGGGACGGTGGAAAATCAAACCGCTCCGCTTGTAGGTAGCCGCTCTTCTGGCAAAACCGATGGTGAGAGTGTCTAGATCAAAGGCTACTCCGGTGCGGTGTTCAATTAATTCTAAAAGTTTCTTTTTGGTTTGAAGATGAGCCTTCCAAAGGTTGCCCTGAACATTGTAGGTCTGCTTGATTAAGGAGTTTTGCCAGGTGTCAACATGGACTCCGTTTGTGATACTAATAATCGGAGCTGTGCCTGGATTACCACGCCACATGGCCCGAGCGGTGGATCCATGCAGTTGAGAAACTCCATTGGCCACATAACTTAAACGTAAGCCCGCAACAGTCATGTTAAAGGGATTGCCCCCGATTTTTTCTACTTGATCATATTCTAAGCCTACCCAAGCCCCCATGTGACTCAGAAGATTATGATCATGTTCTTCGTTACCAGCCATCACAGGAGTGTGGGTGGTGAAAACAATCTGTTGACGCGTCTCTTCCCA
>JAAZLB010000385.1 GCA_012799535.1 Bacillota bacterium
GTAAAGGCAATTAACTTGCCGGCTGCTTTCTGGGATTTTGCCCATAAGCTCGGTAGTGACTATGAGGTTGTCAAATTACTGAAACTCTTATCACGGTACAGCATTCCAGCGCTTCTGGAGAGCATACAAGAAGCTAGCAGTTACGGCTCTTACTGTTACGAGAGTGTGCGTACAAAGTTGGAAGAAAAGCAATACAAAGACACTCCAGTCAATCCCGTTACTAATCCTGTTGAAATTAAACAAGTCGATCTTTCCGCCTATGATGTCATGGTAACTGGAGGTGAGTCCGCTTGAACGTAACACTTGAACGAGTACGTCTCTATGCCAAACAACTTAGACTACCAACATTCGCCCATGCCGATCAGTTAATTAGGGAAGCCCGCACTAATCAATGGCCATATGAAGAGTTTCTGGTTCATTTACTACAAGCAGAAGCTGAGCACAGAAAGGAGAATCAAAGAGAACGAAGGATTAAAGCTGCCAAGTTTCCCGTGACTCGCACTCTTGATACATTTGACTTCAACAATTTAAAGCATGTTGCCCAGGAGACCGTCTGGGATCTAGCAACTAACAGCTACATTAAGCGTTATGAGAACATTATCTGCATGGGCAACCCAGGCATGGGGAAGAGCCATCTCTCAATAGCTCTTGGCCTGCTTGCCTGCAATGAAGGTTTCAAAGTTCGCTTCTACAGTGCTCCGGTATTGGCCAGTGAGCTAGTGGAGGCACAAGAGGGCCATTCGTTGATTAAGCTTCAGAAGCAACTCTCAAAGCTTGACCTTCTCATTCTTGATGACCTTTCGTATCTCAGCTTTTCTAAGCAACAATCCGAACTGTTATTTCAAGTGATATCTGACAGGTCTGAACGCGCCAGCTTGATCATTAGCACTAACCTGGAGTTCTCTAAATGGGTTGATTTCTTCGGGGACCCGATGTTAACAGCTGCTTTAGTGGATCGGGTCACGCATCGAGCACATATTCTAAACATGAACGGCGACTCGTATCGTCTGAAAGAAAGCATGGGACGAAACGTAAAGGTGGATCAAAATTAAAAGGACAAGTGGATCACTATTAGACTAGCGCTAGTGGATCACTTTTGACGGCCAAGTGGATCAATTTTATGTTGACGATCACAAAATAGACTGGGCTACCTTGCTCATTCCTAGTCCGGATATCACCGATGGTTAGTGTTTGAGCAGAGACCTGCTGTGTCGCAAACAAAAAAACTAAGAAAAACAGTAAAAGAGAGATGGCTTCCCTTCTTGCGTTCATTCCAGATACCCCCATATGTAAAATAAGGCTACAGAAAGTGGCACTCCGAAATCCTGCAGCCTCATTTATCTACTTTGGACTATTTAACTCGTTCAGCATAGAATAAGCAGTAACCACCTACGCCACCCTCACGGTTCTGGGCGCAGATAAACAAAAAGTTCTCATTAAAGGCCATTTCGCGCTCGTTTGCCTTAGTATTAAATGGTGCTCCCAACAAAACTGGTTCAGAGCTATCATCCTCAGCAACATAAAGTTCATAGTGGGTCAGAGCTACTTCACGCATACCATCAACATAGATTTCCCCTTCTGGTCCAACAAATATAGACCAGACGTTGACTCCACTGTTAATCGGTTCACCAATGTTTACCGGGGTGCTCCAACCATCAGGACCCATGGTTGATTTCCAGACATTCCTTACTTCGGTGGTACTATCATCAAAAGTACCTTTTGTGGTAACGTAGGCTACTGTTTCATTTTCATCAACCCAAATTTTCCACTCTTGTCCGTCGGTGCTTAATTCTTCAATCACCTCTGGTTCGCCCCACTGATTGGTTGCTTCGTCCCACTCAGAACGATAAATGTCATAATCAGAAAATGGCTAATACCTAGCAAAATAAAGAACTTTTCCCCCACCAACAACACAAGGGTTAATCTCATTGGCGCCAGTGTTTATTGGACCAGGAACCGGTTGTGGCTCGGACCACACTCCATTCTCAAAGGTAGAAACATAAATGTCATAGTCCTTGGCGTAATAAAGTGTATTTCCGTATACCCAGGGCATCCGTTCGACGGATTCGGTACTATGCTCCCACACCTTGATTTCTCCCCACATATCACTAGTAATACCTTTTGCAACAACCAAAGTAGGGAACACGAGTACAAATAAAAGCAATAACCAAATAACATTCCGTTTCTTGCCCAACCTTACCACTCCTTTTGTTTTTTGAAAGAATCTACGCCCTTCAAACAAAGATGAGATTCTTTAACTGAATGATAACACTGGTGTGAATAATTGTCAAGTTTGAATACAACAGTAAAAAGCTAGTTTTAATCGGGTTTAAAACCACTCCACGAATTCATACGAGCCTATTTGACTCTGGAAAATCAATCGTTGGGAAGACGCTTTTTTCGCAAAGATAGTTTTTCTAACAAATTAAGTGCCGCCTAAAGCGAAGAATTCAGAAGTGTAGTGTACAATTATTAAAGGACAATAAAAAAGCGTAAAGGGGGTTTAGAAAAGTTTGTATTAAAAAGGCATCTTTATTAAGCTACTCGATGGCGAGGGCTGGTACTACAGTTCTACCACCGATACCGAGGGTATCCAAGCTCACATTGACACATTGGCCCAAATGGCCAATCCGAATCCAAATATCTATGATCCCCCCGTTGTAAAGGTATTTGAGGTTCACCAGGAAAACCTGATTAAGTATGAAAAAGGCTCTGTTACCAATACCCCTGTACTTAGCTAATAGTTGGCACCCGCCAGCTCCCTTAGCTGACTTTCAACACCAAGTTAACCCCATGCGTGGCGAGCGAAAAAATAGCCCCCAAGCTTGCCTGGAGGCCCTAATGTAGCACGTCTTAGGTAATAATACTAGTGTGGTCATCCTTGCCATCATCTTCATAGACAAGGAAATCCTTTAGATAGAGCGAAATTTCTTGGTTTTCTTGTAGCGCACCATAGCTTTCACTTTCGGCGATTACCCGAATTACTTCCCCACCTATATCAATGCGACAATCATTTACATCACCTAGATAAAACTGGGTTAGTAATTTACCTTTCAGGCTCCCCTGACCATTGGGGATGAGAGTAATGTTTTCCGGTCTGATGGCTACAACTACCTTCCCCTTATAAACACCGTCATAGGGGATGGATTGATCAAGACCTACAAGCTCGATGTGCCCTTCCTTAACCTCACCCTTCAGGAAGTTGACTTTGCCTACAAAGTCAGCAACGAACTGGTTGGCCGGTTTTTGGTAAATTTCCGTCGGAGTACCGACTTGTTGGATAACACCACGGTTAATTACAATGATTCGATCAGACATGGCCATAGCTTCTGTCTGGTCGTGCGTGACATATACCACCGTAATACCAAAGTTCTTCTGAATTTCCTTAATCTCAAAACGCATACTTTCCCTGAGTTTAGCGTCGAGGTTGGATAAGGGCTCGTCCAACAAAAGCACCTTTGGTTCTGCCACTAAAGCCCTTCCTAGAGCAACCCTTTGTTGCTGACCACCCGATAATTGAGAAGGATATCGGGAAGCATATTGACTCAAGTGAACAACCCCTAAAATGGACTCCACCTTATTCTTTATTTCTGCCTTAGGTATTTTTGCAATTTTTAGGGGGTAAGCAACATTATCATAAACGGTCATGTGTGGCCACACCGCATAAGATTGAAACACCATGCCTATTCCCCGTTTTTCCGGGGGCACGAACGTCTTGTCGGAACTAACCACCCGGTCGCCAATATGAATCTCACCGGTTGTTGGTTTCTCAAATCCTGCAATCATTCTTAGCATGGTAGTTTTTCCGCAACCGGATGGGCCTAGTAGAGTAACAAACTCTTTATCTCCAAACACCTCGTCGAATTCCTTTAGGACAACAACATCGCCAAAGGCTTTCGTTACGTTTTTAATTGTAATAGTAGACATGCCAAAACCTCCTTGGGGCTAAATAGAAAATTCGCCGTCGGTTAGCCTATTCAATAGCCAATTCACAACAATGACTAGAATCAAAATCGCTGTTGCTAAAGCAGATGCCGTTTGCTGACTATGATAAGTCTGGTAGGTAAAAAGTTCATATCCTAGCGTTTTGGTATCCGTAGAATAGAGCAGAGTAGACATAGTTAGCTCATAAAAAGACGGCATAAATATCAGGAACCAACCTGCAACCACAGAAGGTGCGATTAGAGGGATGGTCACATCTTTAACCACCCGTAGCCAGCCGGCCCCAGATATTTGGGACGCTTCTTCTAACGAAGGATGGATTTGGCTCATGGCCGACACAACCGTACGCATTCCCATGAGCTGATACTTAATCATGTAGGCAATGATCATAATAGTCAAGGTGTTATAAATGTTAATGTGGAAACGTCCGGACATAGTCATAATCAGAGCCAAAGCAATAACGACACTGGGGGTTCCACTACCCACTGTAATCAAAAAGTCCGGAATGCGCTTACCCTTAACATTGGTGCGCACTAGAAGATAGGCCATCACCAGGGACACAACAATACCCGCGGTAGCGGCAATGCTAGCGGAAACAAGGCTGTTTTTCGCCGATTGAATAATGGCCTTGCGGGTAAAGATCCGCTCCCAATACTTAAATGTAATATTGCTCATAGTTAACGGCCTACCCATATTTACCGTGATAGAGGTTAGGGCCACTGTCAAAAACGGTAGAACAACGATGACGATAGCAAAAATACTTACCAAAACAGTAATGGGAATTCGCCATTTGCCAAGATCAACAATATTGGGTCGGGTAGATTTGCCAGAAACAGTAATGTATTGTTTACGGCCTACAACAAATGTGGAAACATACAATACCACATTGGCTATTAGCATTAGAAATACGGCAAGTGTAGTAGCATCCGTCAAGCCTTCCTGCGAGCCAATGTACACAAAATCTATGATCCTGGTAGTCACCGTGTGAATCTGGCCAGGAGCACCAACAATGGAAGGAATTCCATAACAGGAAGCTGCCGACACAAATACCAGCAGGGCAGCTGCAACAATACTTGGTGCCATCATGGGCAAAGTAACAGTCCATAGCGTGCGCAAAGGTGATGCACCAGATATGCGTGATGCTTCTTCCAAAGATGGATCCATCTTTTCCATGGCTCGACTGATGGTGATAAAGGCGTAAGGATAATAGAATGTGGTTAATACCCAGACCAGCCCTCCCACAGAATAAATATTAAACGGGGGGCTCTCCAATCTAAACAGGTTCTGTAGAAAAACATTTAGATTACCTACTCTAGGATTAAGTAGTCTTAACCAGGCCATAGCTCCTACATAAGGAGGAACCATGTAGGTCATGACAAATAAAGTGCGAAAGAATTTTTTGCCATAGAGATTTGTTCGTCCCACTAGCCAGGCTAGGGGGAAGGCGATTAAAACACCAAAAAACATAGAAAGAGTAGCGGTGACCAAGGTGTTTCGTAGTGCTGACCAATTCAAAGGATAAGTATATACTCTTTTAAAGGCTTCAAGTGAAAAGCTACCAGTTGAGAAAAAGGCCCGAAATACTAAGTAAAGTAGGGGAAAGACTTGAAAAACCAATAAAAAAAGGATGATTGCCCCCATAATTAACCACATGACATCAAACTGAAAATCAAAACTGAATCGTTTTTTGCTTGGCGCAATACTAGGTTGCATGCACTCACTCCTTTTTCTTAAGCTCGGAAGAAGGATGGAAGGGATCCCCAGATTAGAGTCTAGGAATCCCTCAATAAGATCACTAACTACCTCTTAACAGATTCCTCAAACTTAGTGCGGATTTCTTCCCGCTCACGATAGGTACTTTCCCAGTTTACAGGCATAGCGTTCTTGAGGATTTCTGTAGTTGGGATAGCGTCGTAAGGAAGTTTCCCATAATCTTTCAAAACAGAGTGCATCCAGCCATCCACGATCGCGGCTTGTCCCTCTTCTGAGAGGAACCAATCTGTGATAACCTCACAGGCTTTAGTATTGTTATTAGCACTCATGTCCCCAGACACAGTCATGATTGTGGAAGGAATCATTATGGTGCCATCGTCTGGGTAAATAACTGTAAGTAAGGAATCTTCTTCTTCACGCTTTTTAAGAACAGATTCTTCTAGGATCATGATTACTTTACACTCGCCGGTTTCTAACTTGGTTAGGGCAACAGAACCAGACTCGATCATGACATTTTGATTACCTAAAGCCACGAAATACTCATAGCCGTATTTATCGCGGAGTGCTGAAACGGCTGCCATTGCAGTGCCAGATGTAAGTGGGTTACTCATGGATACATAACCTTTAACTCTCTCATCGTAGGCGAAACCATAAAGGGACGTGGGGATTTCATCAAGGGAATATTTCTCCGGATTATAAGCTAAGACCATATTTAGATTACGTACGGGATACCAATAACCCTCTGGGTCGTACTCGAAAGCCAGATTATCTCTTTCAGGTGATAGATACTTGTGTAATATGCCAGCTTCTTTTAACTCTAAGGAATAAGAAGGTTCGGCGATCATCATCATATCGCAGCCAAGTTTGCCGGAGGCGATTTCAGCAGCCACTTTTGCTTGGAGTGTGCCGGTACCACCATAAAAAAATACAACATCAATATTGGGAAAACGTTTGTTAAGGGTCCTATCGATCGCTTCGATAATGTCTTCATACATGGATGTGTAGATAACCACTCGACCTGAGACATCCTTATCTGTACTTTTAGCCATAACAAGAGTTGTAAATCCTGTCAACATTACCGTGACTGCCACTAAGAAGACTAACCAGCGAACACTTTTGTTGAACCAATTCATCTTGCATCCTCCTTGTTTTTTGTTTGTTAGATATACAACACCTTGTGAACTATTATACAATAAAAATCTTCATGTGACAACTTATAACCATGGTTGTAAAATTCCAGCAACGTTTCCAAAGAGAAAGAAACAGCCTTCTGTTAGGCTGTTCCCCATTATTTTCTATTCAAATGTTCCCTTAACCTTTATTTCACCAGACTGCATTAGTATCCGACCCTGAGCAATAACTGTGTTAATCCTTAGGTCCTCTTCTAGTAAGAGGATATCCGCATCACAACCTGGGAGCAATCTACCCTTGTGATCACTTAGATCTAGGGCTTCCGCCACGTTGGAAGTCACTAAACTAATTGCGGAGCTAATAGACATTTTTTGCTCTTGGATCAAAGTCTTGATCACATTGTGTAACGAATCCATGGAAGCAGCTTTGATGCCTATATTTTCAACCTCATTAGGAAAGCTGCCATTAGAGTCGGAGCTTAAAGTGACTAATTTTAGGGGTGCACCATTACCTAGAGCCTTCGTAATGTCTGTCGCAACTTCACTGGGATTATTACTTGCAGTAAAATCGATGTAACCTCCCATTACAGCAAACTTAACTGCCTGTTCCCGGTGGTTTCCTAAGTGCGTTGGACGTAGATGTTTGATGGGGAGGTTAGTCTCGGAAAGAATCTCAAAAAGCACATCCATTTTTCCTTTCCCGCGTCCTACATGAATGGTTACAATCCCTGGTTTACCACTCATTAAGGCGGCCAATCGTACGTCACTAATTAGTCGAATCAGTTCTTGTTTTGTGGGATTAGAGCTTCGATGATCGGAAATGGCAATCTTGACCCCAATAATTTCCTGAATGAAGACAATGTCTTTTTTCAGATTACCAGTAAGCGTTATGCAAGGGTATTCGTAGGAACCGGTCAGACAATAGGCGGTTATACCTTCTTCATTTAATGCCTTTGTTTTGGCTACGAGATTTTCAACACTTTTGGTAATGCCATCTGTACCCATCAAACCAACTAGAGTGGTTACGCCCCCGCTGATACAACTACTCAGTTGTAATTCGGGTATACGAGTTCGAAAACTTCCTTTCCCGCCCCCGCCGATTATATGAACATGTTGATCAATATAACCAGGAGTAGCTAATAACCCCGTTGCGTTTATTCGCTTAGCGAGTGGGTAGGAAACCGCTAAATCTCGACCTATATCAACTATTTTAGCCCCACATACAACTATGTCATTAATGCCCTTATCCTCTGGTTGATAGAGGTGAACATTTTCGATAATGGTTAGCATGCTAACACCCGTCCTTAGTATTCTTTTGCATTTGAGTCTAAACTTTCACCATGATTGCTTGCTAATGAAAATATACTGTAGGTTATTAAAAACCCGCAGACAAGTGTAAGGAGTTTGAAATGTTTTTTCCATCACTTTGTATATAGTGAAATAGATAAATAAGGTCCTCAAGCTAATGCTTGAGGACCAGCACTTTTTAAGCCTGAGACTTAACCTCTTCAAGAAGCTCCATAAATTCCTCGCCTGTAATATTCTCCTTTTCAAGAAGATGCTCGGAAATCTTTACCAACGCCACTCGATTGTCTTCTAAGAGGCGTATTGCGTCCTTTTGACATTGATCAATGATGGTTCGCACCTCTTCATCAGCTGCAGCTATTGTGTGCTCAGAAGCAGTAGTAACTGCACGACCATCTAAATACTGGCTTTCTATAGACTCCAGTCCCATAGGACCGAAGGTGTCACTCATTCCGTATTGGGTTACCATACTGCGAGCCAACCTTGTAGCCCGTTCAATGTCATTAGAGGCTCCTGTTGTAACAACACCAAATTGTACCATTTCTGCGGCCCGTCCACCTAGTAAGGTAGTGATTTCTGCGAGCAATTCATCCTTGGTCATGAGATAACGTTCTTCTTCTGGCACGCTCATAGTGTAACCAAGTGAGCCCATGGTTCTTGGTACAATAGTGATTTTGGTAACTGGGGTAGAGTTCTTTTGCAAAGCGGAGACCAAGGCGTGACCAACCTCGTGATAGGCCACCATTTCGCGCTCCTTGGGATTAAGGACACGGTCTCTTTTTTCCTTACCTGCGATTACTACCTCCACAGATTCCATTAGGTCCTCTTGCTTAACGGCAGAGCGACCCATTTTAACAGCCCGAAGAGCCGCTTCATTAACCATATTAGCCAAATCCGCACCAGCCGCACCACTAGTCATTAGAGCAATTGCGTGTAAATCAACGTCATCAGCTAGCACTATCCGATCAGCGTGCACCTTCAAAATAGCCTCTCTGCCTAAAAGATCTGGCTTGTCCACAATGACTCTGCGATCGAAACGCCCTGGACGTAATAATGCCTTATCTAAAATCTCCGGACGATTGGTAGCAGCTAACACCAAGATCCCTTTGCCAGAATCAAAGCCATCCATTTCAGCCAACAACTGATTAAGAGTCTGTTCCCGTTCGTCGTTGCCCCCAAGTTGGTTATCACGGGTTTTACCAATAGCATCAATTTCGTCAATGAAGATGATACAAGGCGTATCTTTTTTCGCCTGTTCGAACAAGTCCCGTACTCGGCTAGCACCAACACCTACAAACATCTCGATAAATTCTGATCCAGATAGAGAGTAAAAAGGAACCCCCGCTTCACCAGCTACCGCCTTAGCAAGCAAAGTCTTACCTGTCCCAGGTGGTCCCACTAACAGAGCACCTTTAGGTTGCTTCGCACCAATCTTCTGGTACTTTTCAGGATTATGTAAATAATCCACCATCTCCATTAGGCTCTCTTTGGCCTCATCTTGCCCTGCCACATCGGCAAAAACCACTCCTGTGCTTTGCTCCATTGAATAGACCTTAGCAGTTGATTTGCCAACGCCCATCATACCTCCGCCACTTCCCATTTTCCGCAGGACCCTGCTAAACAGTAAGAAGTAGACAAGATACATGATCACAACTGGAAAGACCCAACGACTCATAAAAGATAGAATGGGAGAAGTTCGGATGACTGGTCGATAAAATTCCACATCGTTTTGTTTGAGCATTCTTACTAAATCTGGATCTTCTACACGGCCAGTGTAGAAGATTTGCTGATGCATATTTTTAAAGTTTTTGGAGTAAGAAATTCCTAGTAAGTCATGGATAAATTTTTCGTCAAAGTCCTTTTTAAGAACAACCTTAATTTCAGAGTCCCATAGTTCCACCTTAGATATGTTACCAGATTCAGCCATTTTAACGAACTGATTATAGCTGATTTCAATTGGTGGATTAAAAAGTGGCAAACTGAGAATAACGTTCAAGATAAATGTGATTAGAAAAAAGACACTAATCGCGGTAAACAGATTAAACCCCCGCTTGTGTTCAGGGGTGTTCGGATCTTGGTGCTCTGTATTTTTGTTCATTCTAATTCCCCCTTGCTTCTTGATTTCCTTGATTCTGTGGTTTTCCTCATTGTTTCGTCTTTAACTGAGAAGTTCCTTCTCCAAAGATGACCACAAAAGCCCCGCGGAATAATCCGCGAGGCTTTATCAATTGGTAAACAACCTAATCCATGTTTGAAATGGTGCGCCCGACAGGATTCGAACCTGTGACTTTCTGATTCGAAGTCAGACACTCTATCCAGCTGAGCTACGGGCGCCTGTGGCTATTATAAACTGTAGTCAATCCGTTGTCAACGATATACGCCCACTCGATAGTGTCAACCCACTGTAGGATTGAAGAAGAATCTTTTGTACCCCATGGCGAGCCAAAGTGTATTTTTTGTTAGATGTCGAAGGCTGTATTGGATATTTGCCGTAATAGCGGGGACCAGCCTTTA
>JAAZLB010000386.1 GCA_012799535.1 Bacillota bacterium
TGCGTAACTCATCTTCCCGTTCATAATAAATTGCTAATCGATCAAAAACTTCTGGCAAAGTACCACTGACTTCTCCCGCTTCCACTAGGTGAATAAAGACGTGGGGAAAAACGTCCCGATGTTTTTCAAGGGATTTTGTGAAGGCAGTTCCACTGGCCACATCGAGGCGGATTTCTTGCAAGACCTTGGCGAAAGGGGGATTCTCCTGCTGAGCTTCTAAGAGTTCTAGGGTTTTCACTAGGCTCAAGCCTGTACCTAACATGATGGCAAATTGCCTGCAAAGAAGAGCTAGATGCTTCGCTTCTAACTTGGCCTTTCTTTTAAAAAGGGCCATGGGCTCTTTGGCAACCTTCAAGGAGGTGATAAAATAACCCTCTTCCCGGAGCTGACTAGCGGCCGCAGTTTCACTTTCTGCTTCAATAAAACCCTCGACAACTTGTCCACTGCGGGTGCGACCGGCGTAGGCATAGCGTTTCACGCCCTAAACACCTCCTGGACCAATAGTGTAAAGTTCTCTCCGATGTAGGGCTGTATTTTCCACTAAATCTTTACGGACTAACTCGTCTATAGCTGCGTCCATGGACTGCATCCCGAAGCGGGTGCCCGTCTCAATCATTGAAGGAATTTGGTGTACCTTTTCTTCCCGAATCATATTGCGAATTGCCGGTGTACCTAACATCACTTCCACCGCTGGAACCATCCCTCTACCGTGTTTAGCAGTGATTAACTGTTGAGAGATTACCCCTTCTAAGACCGAACTTAACTGTACCCGAATTTGTTGCTGACTATCTGCAGGGAAGGCATCAATAATCCGATCGATTGTTTTGGGTGCTCCCCTAGTATGTAAGGTGGAAAACACTAAATGCCCCGTTTCAGCCGCCGTAAGGGCAATTGAGATTGTCTCTAAATCCCGCATTTCCCCCACTAAAATCACATCTGGGTCAGAACGCAAAGCAGCCCTCAAACCACTAGAAAAGGATTTCGTGTCTGTACCTATTTCCCGTTGATTAACAATACAGTTCTTGTGGGGATGCAAAAATTCGATGGGATCCTCCAGGGTAATAATTACTCCCCTCCGTTCCCGGTTGATAATATCGATCATTGACGCTAAAGTGGTTGACTTGCCACTTCCAGTAGGACCTGTGACTAACACTAAACCATCTCTAAGATGGGCTAAATCGTGTAAAATATCTGGTAAACCAAGTTCTTCTAAAGGTTGAATAGTGGAATTTATAACCCGCATAGCTAGGGTTAAGGAACCCCGTTGTTTAGATAAATTACAACGAAAACGGCCCAAACCTGCTAAACCGTAAGAAAAATCTACTTGTCCTTCAGTTTCGAGAGTTTCTCGACGTTCTAGATTAAGTAAGGGACGAACCAATTCGGAGATCAGGGCAGGTGTAAGTTTCTCAAAACCTTCAATTTGCCTGATGTTACCAAAAATCCTCAGTACTGGTGGCATACCAGGAGTCAAATGAATGTCTGAGGCCCTTTGCTCTACAGCCATTTCCATCAGTTGGTGTATACCTTCAACAGGTCTCACTATAGATCACCTTCCATATCCACACTATAAACGGTACGAATAATTTCTTCAGTAGTGGTAACTCCTGCAGCTAACTTGCGCACCGCGGCTTCTTGTAA
>JAAZLB010000387.1 GCA_012799535.1 Bacillota bacterium
TTCTAACTAGGATTCGCCGTCTGTAGTAGTTTACCTTGTTAAGGAGGGGAAATCAATGGGATTACAAATTGGCATTATGGGCCTACCTAACGTGGGTAAGTCCACCTTATTTAATGCCCTAACTAAATTATCCGTACCTGCAGCCAACTATCCTTTTTGTACTATAGAACCCAATCATGGTGTAGTCTTGGTTCCAGATCCGCGGTTAGAAGCCATCGCTCAAGTGAGCCAGCCTAAAGTCTTAACGGGAGACACCATTGAGTTTGTGGATATAGCCGGATTGGTTCCAGGTGCCAGTCGTGGCGAGGGTTTGGGTAATCAATTTTTAGCCCACATTAGAGAAATGGATGCCTTGATTCATGTACTTCGTTTCTTTGAAGCGGACGATGTAGTCAACACCCAGGCGCGCATCGATCCCCTAGGAGATATCCATTTGATTGATCTTGAACTGATTTTGGCGGACTTAGAGGCGCTGGCCCGACGCCAAGAACGCACTTCCCGTATGTTAAAAACAGGTGAGGCCAGCTATCGCGAAGAATTGGCGTTGTTGGCCCGTTACCAAGAGGCACTAGAACAGGGTATACCATTACGGAAAACTGGTCTGCCTCCAATTCCTGATTTACCCCTACTCACCTTTAAACCTGTACTCTATGTAGTCAATGTCAACGAAGGTGAATATGAACTAGATGAGGCTCTCGTGGCTTGGGCCCAAGATGAACAGGCGGAGATTATTCCCGTAGCTGCGAATTTTGAGATGGAACTTGCCCAGTTGACCCCAGAAGAGGCTGATCTATTTTTGCAGGATTTGGGAATGGACAAACCTGCTCTCCATCGGGTGGTGGAGGCTAGCTTGCGACTCCTAGACTTAATAACCTTCTATACGATCAAAGGACCAGAAACCAGATCGTGGATTATTTCCCGGGGAATGCTAGCACCGCAAGGGGCAGGTCGAATTCACAGTGATATGGAAAGGGGATTTATTCGCGCCGAGGTTATCCCCTGGGAAATATTGGTAAAGGAAGGTTCGGTAGCAAATTGTCGAGAAAAGGGTCTCCAAAGGATTGAAGGTAAGGACTATGTAATCAACGATGGAGATGTCATTTTCTTCCGATTTAACGTTTGACTTCGTTTTCGTGCAGTGATATAATTAGCTTGCCCTGCCCTAAGTAATGCTTAGGGCCATTTGTCCAGAGGGGAGGTGGAGCTACGGTGCGTGATTATGAGCTAATGGTGATCTTTGCCCCGCAACTTGATGAAGAGGCTTTGACGGCCCAAATTGAAAGAACCAAACAGCTGATTGCTAATATTGGCGGTGAGGTTGAGAAGGTTGATAAGTGGGGAAAGCGGAGACTTGCTTATGAAATCAACGATAACACCGAAGGCTTCTATGTGGTGATCGATTTTAAGGCAGAAAGCGGAACGACTTCCGAGGTCGAACGTATTCTTAAGATCACCGATGAAGTCGTGCGTTATCTGCTCGTTCGAAGAGATGAAGAATGAGCAAAGGAGTGACTCAAGGTGTTAAACAGAATTATTCTTATTGGGCGACTCGTAGCTGATCCTCAACTGCGCTATACTCAATCGGGTATTGCAGTAACCAATTTCACCTTAGCAGTTGACCGTCCCTTTACTAACCAGTCGGGAGAAAGGGAAGCCGATTTTATCGATATTGTCACCTGGCGCAAACAGGCCGAAGTCTGTGCCAACCACTTAAATAAGGGGCGCTTAGTGGCAGTAGAAGGACGTTTGCAAATTCGTTCATACGATGATCAAAACGGTATACGGAGAAAAGCTGCCGAGGTAGTGGCAGATCAAGTGCGCTTCCTAGATCGAGCACGTGATTCTGGGTCTGATCACTTTGAATCAGCAGATGGACCGCCCGAACCTGAATTTGATGACATTCCGTTCTAACGAACGGTTCGGTTTGGAGGCGAGATAATGGCTAGAGAAAGAGGTCGTAGAGGCAGAAGAAAAGTCTGTTCTTTCTGTGTAGATAAGATTGAACAGATTGATTACAAAGAAGTTGGTCGTCTACGCCGGTATGTTACAGAACGTGGCAAGATTTTACCACGACGCATTTCTGGCAACTGTGCAAAGCATCAACGACAGCTCACAACTGCGATCAAACGGGCCCGCTTTATGGCACTGATGCCTTACACGATGGATTAATCTTAGGGAGCAGCTTTAGCTGCTCCTTTTTGAAATAAGGATGTAAAATCCAGAAGAAGGTGAGTTTATGAAAACACGCTCGCTTACAGAGGGAGCTATGCTTGGCGCCATAACTGTTTTAATAACCATCGTTGGGGAATATTTAGGGATACCCGCCCTGATTGTTCCTGTGCCTTTAATCCTCTTAGTATATCGTCAGGGTTTTCAAATGGGTATTTTGACCGCGGTTGCAGCAGCTTTAATTTCTAGCCTGGTTGCCGGTCATGTTTTTTCTGGTCTATCCATCTTAATTTGGGGCTTTGTAGGAGTCGCGGTCGGTATGGCCCTTAGGGAGAAATTCTCCTTTTCTAAACTCATGGTTGTAGGAGTCTTATCTAACCTGGTTGTCATGGCTCTTAACGTTCTTTTATATTCCTTGATTTTCGGAGAGAATCTCTTCAATGAAATGTTAGGCTTTATGATAGAGTCCATGGAAAGGGCCATGAGTATCTCAGAAGGTCTTGGGGTCGCAGGCGACGCCATGGCTAAATACGAGCGTATGTTAGATGCGATACCCTTTATCTTTAAATATGGTTTACCCTCCTTGTTAGTGATTTACGCCTTAGTCATGAGTTATATTAATCTCTTGGTTACTCGACTAATTCTCAAGCGCATGGGCGATGAGGTTCCTTGGATTTCCCCCTTTGTGCACTGGAGGATTTCTTCTTGGTACGTTATCCCCTTATTGGCAGGGATGTATCTAACTGCCCTTGCCCAAATGACAGATTTGACTCCTTGGCTAAAATATCTTGGACTAAATATGTTTATCGTTTTCTTTTATCTCTATTTAGTAATAGGCTTGGCAGTTGTTTGGCATTACTTTAAGCGAAAAAATGTAGCAAAATTCCTCAGGGGACTCTTTCTTCTTTTGCTTTTTAGCATAGAGCCCTTAGTTTTAGTGGTAGCTTTTTTAGGTGTATCAGATGGTCTTTTTGACTATCGGAAATTGAAGGCCAAATCAGATATGCAAATAAAAATGGAAGAATAGGAAAGGTGGGTGTGCCATGAAGGTTATTCTTCAACAAGACGTGAAAAACATTGGCAAAAAGGGTGAAATTGTGGAGGTTGCAGAAGGATATGCTCGTAATTTTCTCCTTCCCCGGGGCTTAGCTGTAGAGGCTAGCGCTGGCAATGTGCGGAAAGTGGAACACCAAAAACAGACGGAGTCTAATAAGGCAGCTCGGGAATTGAAGGAAGCACAGAAGATCGGAGCTAAACTTAAGGATCAAGATGTGCAAGTTTCTGCTCGAGTTGGTGAAGGGGGTAAATTATTTGGTTCCGTTACCACTCAGGAAATTGCTGACCAGATTCGGCGTCAATTCTCGGTAGAAATTGACAAGAGGAAAATTGACTTAAAAGAGCCAATTAAGAGCCTGGGAACCCACCCAGTCACTGTGAAGGTGCACCCCCAGGTCCACGTGCCCGTAAAGGTGAAGGTTGTAGGGGAGTAGGGAATATTTGTGTGAAGGGGACGTCCTAAGTGGATACGTTATTATTGGACAAGGAGACCGCTTTAGAAAAGCAGATCTCCGCATTACTTACAATTCTCGCTGAAGTTCATGGGGCAGATCAGCTCGTGCTCAAGGCGGGCAA
>JAAZLB010000388.1 GCA_012799535.1 Bacillota bacterium
ATGTGGGTAAAAGGTTGATCTAACCTAAGACCAACTTTCAAGAACCCATTAGACTTAATTGAGAAGCTGAAGTCCTTCCCCACGGTGGAGTTTTCCTTTCCAGTGAACCTGCCGATGTCTACACAAGGTGGAGTGCAGGGTAGGCCGGTAATTTCACCATAGAGTGGGTTCTTGGCCTTTACACAAATTTCTTGGGTGTTGATATAACGGGGCCACCCTTCAGTTTCAAATTCGGGTGCCTCTTCGGCCATAATCACACTGCCAAGACTTAAAACCAAAGCTAAGACGAAAAATAACATTGTAAACTTTTTCATTTGTAATCCCCCTTTTTAGATGACCAATAATGGTTGCTTAGTGCTACTGCTAAATTGAACTGCTAGATTGTCCGCGGCGCCAACTACACCTCCTTTAGCCTAACCTGTACAGAAGAACTATTGAGAGGGGGAAACTGTTATATAGATTGTCCCCCCATAGTCTCCCGCGGGCTGGTCTTCTATGGCTTTTATAGTCACTCTTCCATGGAGGGTAAACTCATGAAAGCCATTTCCCCTCTTAAGGATGAGTGGTTTTCCCGGACGGAAATTCATCTGCGGCTGATTGTTAATCCAATAAACCACATCATCCAATCTAGTCTGTTCTTTATAGGGTCCAAGATAAACTAGATCCGAAACAGAGAACTGAATTGTTACACGTCCCTGGGTTTTGAAGGAGTAATACCCGATTGTCTTCTGGAAATCTCCAGGTGCACCCGTTAACTCAAAAACAACCTCATTTCCAATGGTGCTAGTTATCTCAGGGGCAGAACTAGCAAATATCGTGTTGGAGATAATAAAAAGCATCATTGCCACAAGAAAAGCCATCTTCTTTCCAAACACTACATCATCCCTTTCAAAACTAGGACTTGTACCACTCCCTTAATACTAGGGTATGTAAAATGTGGATTAATATACCAAAATAAGGAATCCAATAGTAAGGAGTTGAACAACGTTACATACTATGCACATACATGGCGAATAGTACTCTCTCGAAACTCTTTTTTGGACTTTATACATTAGGTCATTACTAGTCTGTGCTCCATGTCTGGCAATTATTCACAGTTGCAACAAAAAAAGCATCCGCCCACATAAAAGTGGCAGATGCTTCGTCAAATAACAGGTTATAGTTCTTTTGTGTTCACCATGTGTAGCCCATTTTGATCTAGTAAAAAGACTTCGTCAAACACCTCCTTGATGAATTTGCGGTCATGGGAAACTGCAATAATACAACCAGTAAAGTCTTTCAATGCTTGACGAATTTCCGGACCCGATAGGGGAGATAGATTTCTCGTTGGTTCATCTAGCACTAAGACTTCCGCTTGGTCCAAGATCATCTTAGAAAAATAGAGTTTAGCCCGCTGCCCCCCAGATAATTCCGCAACGGGGTGAAACATCTCCTCCGCGGTGAAGTTCATACTCCCTAGGTAAGTTCTGATTATTGTTTGCTCGTCTTTTTTGCCCGTCTTAGTCAAGAAATCAAGGGCGGTTAGTTCTGGATCCATCATTTCCGAGTAATCCTGGGGCATATAACCGTATCTAATTCTACTTTTGGCTAGCTCTTTTATGATGTGCCGTAGAAGAGTTGTCTTACCCGAACCGTTGGCCCCAATTATGCAAATCTTTTGAGGCCCGTAGATTGTGAGCCGAAGGTCTCGGCTTAATACAATCTCTCCCACTTCGAGCTTGTCCAAATGGAAATCTAAGATTTGTTTGCCGTTGGGAATGGAGATAGATTTTCCAAAACTGACTAAAATGCTCTCTTCGAAATCTGGTCGTTGGGTCATCCTTGCTTTTTCCCTCTTGAAGCGTCGACCCATGGACTTCACAGTGTGCATTTTGTCCTTGAGATTCTTCGCGGTTGAAGGTTCCTGGCGTGACACAACTTGTTGTTCATGATGGACCCGTTGATAAATCTGTCGATAACGCTCCATCTTAGCATCGTACTCTTCTTTTTCTTGCCTGGCGAGTCTGGTCTGTCGAATAATCCGATCTTGACGATTTTGTACATATTCCGAATACGGTAGACTGGCTATGGTGTGTTGGGGTTTACTTTTTCTCCTGAGTTGCTCAAGATGAATAATAGTATTGGCACACTGTTCCAAAAGCACTTCATCATGGGAAACAAACATAACCGGGATTTTCGAACCCTTGATGAAATCTTCAAGCCACTGGACCGACTTCAAATCCAGATCATTACTAGGTTCGTCTAGAAGTAAAATTGTTGGATTTCGCAGCATCTCACACAGCAACAAGAACTTGATCTTTTCGCCACCGGATAGCTGACGGATTTTTAGATCTTGGCAAACGCGATCTTCTGGAAAGCCCATCTGTCCCAATAACTCGTAATACTGGTTGTAGTCAAAATGCTCCCAGGCCACATGTCTCTGAAGGTAAGCATCCGTAGTTTGCTCTAGAATTTCCAGAGATAGGGTTTGCGGTAAATAACCAATGATCTCATCGGACTTAAAAATCTGCCCTTCTACTTCCATGTAACCCTTGAGGGATTCGGGGGCAACAATTGCTTTTAAGAGCGTAGATTTCCCATTGCCCTCTTCTCCAATGAGGGCCACCTTCATTCCATTTTGGAGTGTAAAGCTAAAGTCGTCCACTAGTTTCCGCAAATCCTTAGTTAGATACAGGGAAAGATCCTTGATCATCAACATACAGGCACCTCCTTAGCTGGTCGCCAGGAAGTTGAGTAAATAAAAAGTCTGCTTGCTTGCAAGCAGACAAATTGACATTCGAAATTTACATAAGGGCAGAAAACCCATGCAAAGCGAATATTCATCTACTCAATATGGCAACCGAAACAAAACCTGATAAACAAGGTTTCACTCTTCAGCATAAAAATCATCACCATATTGATTAGTTGTTCATCGCTCTCCTCCAAGATTAAATGTTTTGTGTTAAAATAATTATAACATCTTTCGAGGTTCATTCCAAGTGAAAATTGGTTTGGCTTTCAGATTTGGCAAAATATTTTACTTGTCAACTTACTTAGTTTGGCCGCGTTACAATACGCGGGCTAAACTTTTTCTACCTACAAGAGGGTTATAGTTAGATGTTCAATGGCGGGCCCGAGACGAATCGAACGTCCGACACACGGTTTAGGAACTCTAAGCAATCATTTCCCCCACTAACCATAGATGTCCATATCCGGCTGTCTAGCTGGGCTAATTGCAATACTCTAATCCGTAGACG
>JAAZLB010000061.1 GCA_012799535.1 Bacillota bacterium
CCTAAGCCTTCCCAAGGCAGATCATAAATACTACGCCAAGGTGCCCGTAGCTGGGTGGCAATTTCTAAAAGAACCCTTTCTGCTAGCCCTGGTGCCACCCCGCTGATCACTGGAACTCCCTCTTTAATGATCCCACCCTTTTCGTAGGCGATCTCCTCTAGACTTGTCCCTAAACGGTCTGTATGATCATGACCGATAGTGGTAATCACACTTAAAAGAGGATGCACCACATTAGTGGCATCCAAGCGACCTCCTAAGCCTGTTTCTAACACGACTAAATCCACTTGAGCTTCTAGAAAATACTGAAATGCTACTGCAGTAGCTAACTCAAATTCAGTTACTGGTCCAAGCTCAGGGTGGGCTTGTTCCACTTGGAGCGCCCCTGCTTCCCCTTGATCTACAAATTTGCTCAGGGATTCTTGATCAATAGGTGTACCGTTAATCCGAAAGCGCTCACTATAATGCTCAAGATGGGGTGAGGTAAATAACCCCACCCGAAAACCACCTTCCTCGAGCACTTTAGCCATAAAGGCCGAGACTGAACCTTTTCCATTCGTACCTGCCACATGAATGAACTTCAGCTTCTCTTGGGGATTACCCAAGAAATCACAGAGTAATCGAATCCGTTCTAACCCTAAGTGACTCCCAAAACGCTCTCTTTGTCCAATCACTTTCATGGCCTACCCTTGCAACTCCTGTAATAAGATCTGCAAGCGCTCCACTGTAGCCGTCAAGGACTCCACTTTTTCCTGCTCCTTTTCTACTACCGCTCGAGGTGCCTTCATTATAAATCCTTCGTTCAATAATTTGCTTTCTGCCCGTTGTAACTCCCTTTGGGCCTCCTCTAAATCCTTTTTGATTCTAGCGATCTCCTCTTCTAGATCGACCAAGTCCGCTAGGGGTAAGAAAATATTAATTCCCTCCACCACCGCGCTTAATGCCTGGGCTGGTTTTTCCCCAGGGGCTTCTAGGATTAGAGTCTCTAAGCCGGCAAGATTAATGATGTGTTGCTCCCCGTCTTGCAAAACAGCTAGGGCATCCCCATCCCCTTGGCAAATCGCGGTGATTTTGCGACCAGGTTGCACATTTTTCTCACTCCGCATAGTGCGAATCTCCGTAATCACAGCCATGACGGTGTCCATGGCCTTCTCTTGCACAGGAGCAGCAAAGCCGGAGGGCTGTGGCCAAGGAGCAATCATAATGGATGGCCCATCATGTGGTAGGTTTTGCCAAATTTCCTCAGTGATAAAGGGCATATAGGGATGGAGCAACTGGAGGGTGTTTTTCAACACATACCATAGCACATATTGGGCCACATAACGGGAATCCTCACCCTGCTTGCCATAGAGACGGGGCTTCACTAACTCAATGTACCAGTCACAGAATTCACTCCAAATGAAATCGTAGAGTACCCGGGCCCCTTCCCCAATATCATAACGTTCTAAGAACCGAGTTACTTCATGGGCAGTATGCTCGTAACGACTCAAAATCCAGTGATCTGCAGTAGTCAATTCTAAAGAGCCAAGATTTTTCTCATTCTCATTAAAATCTTCCAGATTCATTAAGGCAAAGCGGGAAGCATTCCAGATTTTATTGGCAAAGTTCCTGTAAGCCTCCACTTTTTCCGGAATATAACGGAGATCGTTACCAGGTGCCACCCCAATCACTAAGTTAAAGCGCAGCGCATCCGCCCCGTATTCCTCAATTGCCTCTAAGGGGTCTACTCCATTTCCAAGGGATTTGCTCATTTTCCGGCCCTGAGCATCTCGAACCAAACCATGGATCAAAACCTCACTAAAGGGCTTATCTTCCATGAATTCATAACCCATTACAATCATTCTAGCAACCCAAAAGAAGATAATATCGAAGCCAGTCACCAACACTGAAGTAGGATAAAAATGCTTTAACTCAGCTGTTTGCTCCGGCCAACCAAGGGTAGAGAAGGGCCAGAGGGCAGAAGAAAACCAAGTATCTAATACATCAGGATCTTGCTGGATCTCAGTTGAAGCACAACGGACACATTGGGTTGGTTCATCTACCGAGGCAAAGGTCTCCCCACAATCATCACAGTACCAAACTGGAATCCGGTGACCCCACCATAATTGCCTGGAAATACACCAATCTCGTAAATTCTCCATCCAGTGCAAATAATGCTTACTAAACCGATCAGGGACAAAGCGAATTTCTCCCTCTTTTACTGCGGCAATAGCAGGTTTTGCCAAAACATCCATTTTCACAAACCACTGTTTAGAAACGAGGGGCTCCACTACTGTATCACAACGATAACATTGGCCAACCGCGTGATCATGATCTTCCACCTTGACCAAAAGACCAAGACTATCTAAATCTTCCACCACCTGTTTGCGACAAGTATAGCGATCTAAACCCGCGTATTTACTACCTGCTTCCTCGGTCATGGTGGCATCTAAACCGATCACCTGAATTTGGGGCAAATTATGACGTAATCCAATTTCAAAGTCATTAGGATCATGGGCAGGGGTAACCTTAACCATCCCAGTACCAAATTCTAAGTCCACAAAATCATCGGCAATAATGGGCACTTCCCGATCTGTTAAAGGTACACGGACAACTTTCCCGATCAGATCTTGATACCGTTCATCCTGGGGATTAACGGCAATGGCCGTATCACCAAGCATGGTCTCAGGTCTAGTAGTGGCTACCTGAATAAAGCCACTACCATCTGCTAAGGGATACTGTACATGATAGAGTTTACCTGCAGATTCTTCATGCTCTACTTCAATATCTGAAAGGGTGGTACTACACTGGGGGCACCAGTTCACACTGTAGTTGCCTTGGTAGATTAGACCCTTTTCATACAAGCGGACAAAAACCTCCCGTACCGCCCGAGAACAACCTTCGTCCATGGTAAAGCGCTCCCGCTCCCAGTCTAATGAAGCTCCTAATTTTTTCAGTTGATTGAGGATCTGGTTACCATATTCCTCTTTCCAGTCCCAAGTGCGCTTCAAAAACTCTTCTCGACCCAGATCATGGCGGGTTTTGCCTTCGGTAGCCCTAATGTGATCCTCTACCCGCGCTTGGGTAGCAATGCCTGCATGATCTGTTCCCGGAATCCAGACAGTATTATAACCTTGCATCCGCTTCCACCGTACCAAAATATCTTGATAGGTGTTATCCAAGGCATGGCCCATGTGGAGTTGTCCAGTAATATTTGGTGGCGGAATCACGATACTAAATGGTTTTTTATCTGTGTCCACTTCCCCGTGGAAAAAGCCCTGTTCTTCCCAGTAGGCGTACCATTTATCCTCCACTAGTTTTGGATCATATGTTTTCATCATCTTGCCCTCTCCTCTCCATAAAAAAAGACCTTTCTCCTTATTTAAGGACGAAAGGTCTCGCGGTACCACCTTAATTCTCCCCCTATACCCACAGGGGAAGCTCTCGAGGTTATAACGGAACCACCGTCTTAAGCTACCTATCACCTAAGAGGCTCCAGGACGACTTCGCTAGCCACTTCCTTAGAAAGCTTTCAGCTCTAGGCTTTCCTCTCTGCAAGGGTGTGCTACCTACTACTTCCCATCTTAGCCACTACAAATATATTGCCCTCATAATACCACTGAAAATCCTTAGTTGTCAAGGTCTTGCTGCTTTAAACAGGAAGCACAGACCCCAAAAAACCGGAGGCAATGATCTGTCACCTCAAAGCCAGTCTCTTCTGCGATCCGTTTTTCAATGGTCTCCAAAAGATCGCTTTTAAATTCACCAATAGAGCCACATTTGCGACAAATGAGATGATGATGATAGTGCTCTTCCTCATCACCTAATCTAATTTCGTACCGGCTTTGTCCATCACCGTATTCAAAGCGGTGAATGATTCCTAAGCTTTCTAATAGCTCTAAATTACGATAAATGGTGGCTAGGCCAATTTCTGCATGCAACTTTTTAGTGTGCATGAACACCTCTTCCGCGGAAAGATGACCATCCGCATTAGCAATCAAGACATCCACCACCGCTTCCCGTTGTGGCGTGAGGCGGTAAGAGTTTTTTTCTAGTTCTGCACTAACCCAGTCCTTTAACATAACTCTCCCCCTAACTAAAGCGCCAATAGAAAAACTTAATCATTACGAGCCCCACTCCAAAAAGGGAGGCTAGATAAAATAGCCAGGACTTCCAATTATTCAAAGAACGCCTCCGCCGAATATCAGTTAGGGGCGAGTTTATATAGGCATAAAACCAAGCAAATCCAAAAAGTAAGGCTGCTAAAGTATACAACCAAGGGTTAGCCGACTCCCCAGATACTTCCTTAAAAGGCATTAAAAGACGCTGAGCAGTAGCGCTGAGGGCTAAATACCCGAGGAATAATTGTCCATCATAGCGCAAGAAGCGACGATTTCTCCATAACAGGGAGAAGACTACATAATAGATCAAAGCACCGTATAAGGGGACTGGATGTAAACAAAATTCGCCTAGATCCACACCCCAAGAACCAATCATTTCCCGCCCTAAAACACTAGAACCCAGATATGCCAAGGACTGCATGAGGGCAAGGGGTGGTGTGAACACATCTAAAAAGCTAGCCGCTTCGTCCACGTGGCGCAAAAGAAAATAAAGGGTATAAACCCCGGCACCGACTGCCCCACGGACCTCGTCCAACTGGGGACTGGCAAAGAGGGTCCAAGGATACAGAAAAGTTCTCCACCCATAGACTGGAAAAACCGCGGCAATCCGCCCTACAACTATGAAGGCGAGTGTAGCTTGGATGATAAATTGAAAGATGAAATCCGCGCCGAAACCCTTACGCTTACCTTCCCGCTGTGCTAAGACGGAACCTAAAACAAGGCCTGAACCTAGCATAAATCCGTAGGAATAAACGGGAAAATCGGCGAAGAAAAAGAGGACGTTTTCCATTTCACTATTCCTGCCCTTCTGCTCCTTTTATTCCCTCCCCACTATAGAAATTCCTGCTAAGCACCTAATTCCTTTCTTAGCAACTCATTCACCAGTTCCGGATCCCCCTTACCATTGGTGGCCCGCATCACTTGCCCAACGAAGAATCCAAACAATTTAGTTTCCCCATTTTCAAAACGCTTGACTAACTCTCCATTGCTGGCCAATACTTCTTGAACGATCGCCCCTAGTTGATCCAGATCCGCAAGCTTTTCCCAACCTTTCAAGGCCACAATCTCTCGGGCAGATTTGTC
>JAAZLB010000389.1 GCA_012799535.1 Bacillota bacterium
CTAAATCCTCCCGTTCCACCGTCTCGGTGAATCCGATTATATTGTAGTTGCTGGGATGTACTAGGAGGATGGCCTTGGTTTGGGGTGTAATAGCCCGTTCGTAATCACTTAAGCGGGTACGATTGGTGGTACCTACCTCTTTAAGGATGCAACCACTAGCGGAAATTACTTCAGGAACTCTAAAACCTCCCCCAATTTCCACCAATTGGCCCCGGGAAACCAAGACTTCGTGACCGGCAGCTAAGGACTTGAGCACTACCAGAACCGCTGCCGCGTTATTATTCACGATAACTGTATCGTTTAAGGTTGTTTGTTGAGGATTGTTAAGTATGTTGAAGAGTTTAGCCACATTAGTGTAGCGACTTCCCCGTTCCCCTGTGGCTAGATTTAATTCAAGGTTGAAATAACCTTGCCCCAACTCCCTTATGCGTTCTAGGGCTAGAGGAGGGAGGGGGGCCCTACCTAGATTAGTATGTAAAAGCACCCCAGTGGCATTGATCACTTCTTGGAATCTTTGTAGTTGGTAAATCTCCAATTCCTTAACTAGCTCAGTTACGATTGTCTCATAGTCTAGTGCCTCTTGGGTTGCGAGGGTGTGTTCTCGTAACTGATCCAAGAACCCCCGAATTAGTGCTGTGGTTTCGGCTGTGGAAATTCCTTCGGTTGCATCTATTATTCTAGGCTCACTCAACAGTTTATGGACTGCCGGTATTTGACGCAATAAATTGGACATAAAAACTTCCCCTTTTAACATATCTCTTTATGGATATGTATACGACAAGGGGAAGAGCCAACCCTTTTCCTTATTTTTCCCCGACTTTTTTTCTATAGGCTTGTTGGAGGATGACTAAGCCCCGGGCTTTCGCTTCTGGTGAAAGACTTTCTTGTTCGCTAATGGTTTTCATGGCCGCAGCTATCATTTCTCGCTTTTCCTTTTTAGTCATCTTTTCCATCTGTTCTCGCTCCCTTATAGGTCTTAATTATGAGTATGTCCAGTTCTACCCAATTTATGCAAAAAGACGTAAAACAACATAAAAGGCTGCGAGAAAACCGGCAATATCAGCGATAAGAGAGGTGATCAAGGTGTGTCGAGTCCGCTTGAGACCAATGGATCCAGCGTAAACGGTAAGGACATAAAGGCTAGTCTCGGTACTTCCCATTAAAGTTGCTGCTAAGTATCCGAAAAAAGAGTCAGGTCCATATGTTTCTAAGATTTGAGTCAAAAGGGCCAGGGAGCCAGAACCTGAAATGGGTCGCATAAGGGCTAAGGGTAGAACTTCTCTGGGAAAACCTAACCAATCGGTGAGAGGGTTTAGTAAAGTAATTAACCGTTCTAGTGCTCCTGAATGTTGAAAAACGCGAATTGCCACTAGCATGCCTATTAAATAGGGAAGTAGCCGCAAAGAGGTTTGCCAACCCTCCTTAGCACCTTCCACGAAACTCTCATAAATGGCCACCTTTTGACTTATTCCCCAGGTGGTGATGGCTAAAAGCAAAAGGGGAATAGCCCAGCGAGAAATGGTTTGAATTAGTGTAGTCATCGCCTTACCCCCTATTTAAAGTGCCGCAAAATGCGGTCCACTGCGATCGCAGCTAAGGTGGAACAGCTAGTAGTGATTGCAATCGGTCCAATGATTTCTGTAGGATTAAGGGAACCATAAGCGGATCTAAGGGCGATTATAGTGGACGGGATAACGGTTAAACTAGAAGCGGTGATGATCATAAAGGTGCACATAGCATCAGAGGCGGTCTCAGAATCTTTGTTCAGTTCTTGTAAATGGGACATGGCCTTGAGCCCAAGTGGTGTGCAGGCGTTTCCCAAGCCAAGGAAGTTTGCACTCATACTTAGTAAAAGGGCGCCCATGGCGGGGTGATCGGGCGGAACTTGGGGAAACAATCGCCTAGCAATAGGACCCATGAGGCGTGAAAGGGCTGTAATTAGACCTGCATCTTGGGCAATTTTCATCATTCCAGACCAAAAGGAGACAATACCGATCAAGCCAGCGGCGACTAATACTGCTTGTTCACTTCCTTTTAGAATCCCTTCAGTTACTAGGTTGATTTCTCCTTTACTGGCTGCAGTGATCACGCCGGCAAGAATCATGAAAAACCAAATATAATTGATCATGGTTCACATCCTTCCCAAGGATCTTTATGCGTAAACGGGAGAAAATAGGAGCAAATTCGTCAATTTCCCCTCTGGAGTTTCAGGAAGGAGCCAATTTGACTATTTGACGTTCCCTGATCAATCTTTGGGAGTTGCCTATTTAAGTTGAGTATGTGCTATAATTGAATTAAGGTCAGTAATGGTCAAAGAAAGTTGGTGAGCTGTGGGAACTCTAGCAGATCATATTGAGGCTTATATCAAAAAAATGCTAAGGGAAAGCCAGACTAATAGTGTGGAGCTGAGTCGTGCTCAATTAGCAGATAATTTTGCCTGCGTTCCATCGCAAATCAATTATGTCTTAGCCACCCGTTTCACCTTAGAACGGGGCTATATTGTAGAGAGTCGTCGCGGAGGCGGCGGTTACATTCGGGTCGGTCATGTACAGGTAGATGATAGTTATCAACATGCCATTAAACTTTTACAGAGTATTGGTCCTGAATTAGATGAGCGGAGTATGGAGGATATTCTAGCTAGCCTTCGGGATTATCAGGTGATCAGTCCTCGAGAATATCAAGTAATTCGCGGAATTATTCAACAAGAGGTTGGCACAGTCAGTGCAGGGAAGGATATTTTACGGGCTAGCCTATTGCGGTCTTTGTTGTTTTTTATGATTAAACTAGAGGAATAGGGGGGTAGTCATGCTTTGCGAAAAATGTGGGCAAAATGAGGCTACTGTAAAGTTCGTCAAGATTGAGAATAACAATAAAACGGAGTTACGTCTCTGCCAAGGCTGTGCACAGGGCTACACTAATTTTAGCTTAGGTTTTGATCTCCAGAATATTCTTTCTAGTATGTTTCAACATGGACCCTTTCCGGGCAAAAGCTGCCAAGTCCAAGAAGGGAAGAGTTGTTCCACTTGTGGACTCACCCTTTTGGATGTACAAAAAAGTGGACGCCTTGGTTGTAGCAGTTGTTATGAAGTGTTCAGTGACGAGTTGAATCCTGTTTTACGCCGATTACATGGTTCTACTAAGCATACGGGGAAGGTTCCAGTTCGTAGTTTCCCTAAGGCTTGGGTAGGTAGGCAAATCGAAGAAGTCCGTCGACAACTAGATGAATGTGTGCGTACGGAAAATTTCGAGCAGGCCGCCATCTATCGAGATGAGATTCGTCAGCTTGAACAGAAATTGGCCAGGGAGGAAGAAAGCCATGAAGGAGATTAGTTCCTGGATGAAAAAAGAGGGACCTGAAAGTGACATTGTCCTAGGTACCCGTTGCCGTCTAGCCCGGAATTTAGAGGGGATTCCCTTTCCCAATGTGGCCTCTCGAGAACAATTAAGGGATGTGCTTAATCGTGTGGAAAAGGTGGTTCCTTACCTTGAATCAATAGGGCATTTCACTTATGGGGAAATGGCTA